>JAJTBL010000054.1 GCA_021286925.1 Spirochaetia bacterium
CCCGAGATCAAGGGCAAGCTCACGGGCATGTCATTCCGCGTTCCGACTCCTACCGTTTCTGTCGTAGACCTCACCTTCAGGGCTACCAGAGACACTTCAATTGAAGAAATCGACAGCCTCATGAAAAAGGCTTCCGAAACCTATCTGAAGAACATTCTCGGTGTCGCAACTGAGGAGCTCGTATCTACCGATTTTATCCATGATGCACGCTCTTCAATCTATGACAGCCTCGCCACTCTGCAGAACAATCTGCCCGGCGAAAAGCGCTTCTTCAAGGTTGTTTCCTGGTACGACAATGAATGGGGTTATTCAAACCGCGTCGTCGACCTCCTGCGCTACATGGATTCGAAGAAGAAGTAATTGTTCATGAGAAAATAAATATCATGCGCGGTTCTTTCAGAATGCAGGTGCATTTTGAAAGAACCGCGTTAAATAGCGCGTGTCTTCCAGCGGTTCTCAAGAGCCGCGAAAGACCGCAAAGTCAATTTCAAAGAATAAGTACGATTTGAAATTGGCTTCTGCGCTTGATTTATAGAGGATTAGTGCTTATAGGATGAACCAGCTTCGGCTGGCAGGGAGCTCGGGCAAGATACCCGGGCAAAAAGCCCTGGCAGGGAGTTCGGGCTGAAAAAGCCCGGGCAAGGAGCCAAAATGATAAAGACAGTCAAAGATATCGAATTGAAGGGCAAGCGAGTCATCATGCGTGTGGACTTCAATGTCCCCATGAAAGACGGCAAGGTTCAGGATGATACCCGAATCATGGCCGCGCTTCCTACGATTAAATATGTTCTCGATGCCGGTGTCAGAAGCCTCGTCCTCATGTCCCATTTGGGTGATCCGGACAAGGATGCGGCAAAAGCTAAGGAAAAGGCAGAGAAAGAGGGCAAAGCCTTCGATCTGGAAAAATACCTGAACGGAAAACACCGGATGCAGCCGGTCGCTGAATACCTTGCTGCAAAACTTGGAAAACCGGTAGTTTTCCTGCCCTCATGCAAAGGACAGAAAGAAGCGATCGATGCGCTACCCAATGGAGCTGTGGCCATGCTGGAGAACACAAGGTTTCACAAGGAAGAAACAGCCAAGGATATCGCTGTTCAGGAAGTGCTGGCCAAAGAGCTGGCAAGCTACGGCGATGTCTTTGTCAACGATGCTTTCGGCACGGCACACCGGGCTCACGCTTCGACAGCCACAATATCGAAATTCAGCTCGGTCAGCGTCGGCGGATTCCTTATGGAAAAAGAAGTCGCCCATCTTGAGCCGCTTCTGACCAATCCTCCCAAGCCGATGGTTGCCGTAATCGGCGGCGCCAAGGTTTCCTCGAAAATCGCAGTGCTTGAAAGCCTTCTGAAAACCGCAGACGCTTTGATCATTGGCGGCGGAATGGCCTATACTTTCCTCAAGGTTCAAGGATTCCAGGTTGGCAAGAGCATGGTTGAAAACGATTTCCTGGATGTGGCTAGAAATCTGCTTGCAGCGGCTGAAAAAGCGAATGTGAAAATCATTCTGCCAGCGGACCATATCTGCGCAGAAACATTCGCCCCTGACGCCACGCCGGTTTCTGTTGATTCTGTCAATATTCCGGAAAATCTCATGGGGCTGGATGTCGGTCCTAAAACCCTCGAGCTGTACCGCTCCGCACTCGCCACAGCGCGCAGTGTGGTTTGGAACGGACCGGTCGGCGTTTTTGAATTTGACGCGTTTGCAAAGGGAACCGAAGAAGTAGCCCGGATGGTAGCAGCCGCGACGGGGCGGGGTGCTTTGACAGTAGTCGGCGGCGGTGATTCTGTTTCCGCAGTCAATAAATTCGGTCTTGCTTCTCAGATGAGCCATGTTTCGACCGGCGGCGGTGCAAGTCTTGAATACCTGGAAGGCAAGACCCTTCCCGGCATTGCTTGTCTCGAACAAAAATAGCCTCCCTTTCGGAAATTTGACCAGACCTAATAAGGCTGTCCGAAAGGGCGGCCTTTTTTTTATTTTCAAATTAGTAAGGCCGTCTGCACAACAGGCGGAAGGAGTAAGCAATGAAAGTTGCGAATCGTGTATCGGATTTAATCGGCAATACGCCGCTTGTGGAATTGCACAAGCTCAACAGCGATGGCAATGCCAGGGTGTTGGTCAAGCTTGAATATTTCAATCCAGGTCACAGCGTCAAAGACCGGATCGCGCTGTCCATGCTCGAGGCAGCCGAGCGGCAGGGACTTCTGGTCCCCGGCATGACAATTGTTGAGCCGACGAGCGGCAATACGGGAATTGCCCTGGCGATGCTTGCCGCGTCCCGAGGCTATCGATGCATTCTGACCATGCCGGAAACCATGTCCAAGGAGCGGAGACAGCTGCTTCAAGCCTATGGCGCTGAACTTGTGCTGACCGACGGCAAGCTCGGAATGGCTGGCTCAATTGCAAAAGCGCGGGAAATCGCGGAATCTGACGCATCGCGATATTTCATGCCGATGCAGTTTGAAAACACTGCAAACCCGGAAGCACACTTTTCCGGGACAGGGCCGGAAATTTATCGAGATACGGATGGGTTGGTCGACATTTTTGTAGCGGGAGTCGGTACAGGCGGGACAATCACCGGAACCGGCCGATATTTGAAGGCGCAAAAGCCTTCGGTTTCGATTGTCGCGGTGGAACCGGATGCATCACCAGTTCTGTCAGGCGGACAGAAAGGGCCGCATGGGATTCAGGGAATCGGGGCCGGCTTTGTTCCGGAAATCCTCGATACTTCAATCTATGATGAAATAATGAGGGTTAGAGATGAGGCTGCTTTGGAAACAGCGCGAAGGGCGGCACGCGAAGAGGGCTTGTTGGTCGGCATTTCTTCAGGCGCGACCCTCTGGGCTGGCTTGCAACTCTCTCGGCGGCCTGAAAGCAGGGGCAAAATCATTGTTCTGATAGCAGCTTCCTATGGAGAGCGCTATCTGTCGACACCGCTGTTTGCTCAGTTGGCGGCTGAGCCAGTAAACAGCCCGGAAAACGGGCGGGGAGAAAACCGTGCGTAATGCACAGGATAGTAGCTTTTTACTCAACGAAAAGAAAAAATCCACTATGGCAGAGGATATCACCGCGGTTCTCCAGCGTGACCCTGCAGCGCGCTCTGCTCTGCAGGTAGCCCTTGTATATTCAGGTCTTCACGCGCTCTGGATGCACAGGCTAGCGCACCGCCTCTGGCGCGGCAATGCGCGTTTTTCAGCGCGGCTCCTGTCCCAGGTAGCCCGGTTCCTGACAGGAATCGAAATTCACCCGGGAGCCAGCATCGGGCGCAGGCTGTTTATCGATCATGGAATGGGTGTCGTGATCGGTGAAACCGCTGTCATCGGTGATGATGTCACCATCTATCATGGGGTGACACTTGGCGGGACATCGCTTGAAAAAGGAAAACGCCATCCGACAGTCGGCAATCGAGTGACAATCGGGGCGGGGGCTAAAATTCTCGGCAACATATATGTCGGCGACGATTCGCGGATTGGGGCCAATGCCGTCGTTGTCAAAGACACCCCGCCTAATTCCGTCGTCGTTGGCATTCCTGGCCAGATAGTGCGGAGAACAAAAATCCATCAGGAAGGAGACAGACCCGACCTGAACCATGTCGAACTTCCTGATGTTGTAGGGAAAACCCTGCGCGAATTGCTGAACCGCGTGGAGGAGCTTGAAGAAAAAGTGGCTGACTTTCATCACGTCAAAAAGCATGCAAAAATCCAGCATTTTGATAGGGAAGGCGCCTGGATTGATGGTGATTTTGTAATTTGAAACAGCAGGCGCTTTACTAAAGCATCAAGTTGTCGGTAGTATGGGTCGGCGCGAAGGCGCTGACTTGCTTGATAAAACGCTGACAGGATAAGAGGAAACAGAATGAGATCGTATTTTATCGCTGGTAACTGGAAAATGCACAAAACAGCCGCTGAATCTGCAGCACTGGCTTCCGAACTCCGGGAAAAACTGGCCGGATGCAAGGAAAAAGTCATGGTTGCGCCGGCTTTTACCGCACTTTCTGAAGTTTCGAAGGTGCTTGCGGGAAGCTCAATCCTGCTTGGTGCGCAGAATATGGGACCGGAAGAGCAGGGCGCGCATACGGGTGAGGTTTCTGTCCTCATGCTGAAAGATCTCGGCGTCAAGGTTGTCATCCTCGGCCACTCCGAGCGCCGCCACACCTATCTTGAAACTGATGAACTTATCAATAAAAAGGTGCTTCTTGCTCTGAAACACGGGCTTGAAGTTATCCTTTGCGTCGGTGAAACCCTGGAAGAGCGGGAAGCTGGCAGGCTTGAAGAGGTTGTCGGAACTCAAATCGAAAAAGGCCTTGCTTCGGTCCCAGCTGAAAAACTGCCGATGGTCACCATCGCCTATGAGCCAGTCTGGGCTATCGGTACCGGAAAAACCGCTACACCCGAGGATGCTGACGCGGTTCACGCGTATTGCAGAAAAGTTCTTGCCGGAATGTATGGCGAAGAAGCAGCCCGCTCCATGGTTATCCAGTATGGCGGTTCTGTAAAACCTGACAATGCCGCAACCCTGATGGGAATGCCCAATATTGATGGGGCTCTTGTGGGCGGAGCGAGCCTCAAGGCTGATACCTTTGTTCCAATCGCCTGCTTCAGATAATGCGCAAAGGTCTTGCAATAAGACCTCGTTCTCGGATAGTATGTGACCCCGTGCGTGTTTCTGACGCGCACGGTTTTTATAATTCTTAGAGTGGAGTCAATATCATGGGTTTCTTTGCAATACTCCTGCTGATCATTTTCGTCATCGTTTGTCTGCTCCTGATTTTTCTTGTCATCATCCAGGATGAAGATTCCGATTCACTGGGCGGTATTTTCGCTGGCGGCTCCGGGAGCGCTTTTGGTTCAAGAGCCTCCAATGTGGTCATAAAGATTACCTATGTTCTTGGCGCGCTTTTCTTCATTTCCGCTTTTGCCATGGCGCTCATCAACAAGACTCCGACTGGAAGCATTCCTCAGACGGTTACTCAGCAGAGTACTGAAAGCGGCAATGCCGAGTGGTGGAAAACCCAGCCTGCCGCTGATCAGGCTCAGCCAGCGCAGACTCCTGAAACAACAACCCAGACGACAGCCAAATAATATTCTGCAGTTGATGCAGATGAGGATTTTTCGATAATGATTCTTCAGAAAGCCTTCCGCCCTTCGACTATCAAGATAGGTCTTGAAAGCGAGGACAAGGACGAACTATTCGAGGAGCTGGTCGATATTCTTGCCCGCTCATATCCTGAGGACAAAGCTTTTCCGCGGGAAGCTGTCCTGCAGGGGATTCAGCAGCGCGAAAAGAAAATGTCCACCGGTATCGCGAAAGGGGTTGCGGTGCCGCATGCCACCATCTCTGGTCTTGACGGCTTGCACGGCGTTCTGGGTATTTCCCGCAAGGGCATCGATTATGAAGCGCTGGATGGAGAACCTGTCTACCTCGTGTTTCTGCTCGTGTCACCTCCCGGTGATGCGGAACTTCATTTGCAGGCTTTGCGTCAAATCGCGCTGATTCTGCAGGATCATGATTTGATGACATCACTTTTGAATTCGCAGAGTTCGGAAAAGGCGCATGAAATCCTGACCACCTGCGATATTCTGCAATTCGAATAGAATTACATTTTGTGTGATTCCACCAGACGAGCGGTTTTGGCTCGCCAATGATGGGACCGCACCTTGCTTTGTTGTATGGCAAAGTGAAAGGGGCGACCATGGACTCGCTGGATAGCCTTGAAAGGCTTTTGGAAACAGAGAAAAAAGCTTCACGGATAATCGAAGAAGCTGAGGCTGCTGCTGCGCAAATCCGGCTTGATGCGCAGAAAAAGGCCGCTGCTTTGGAGCAGGAAAAACTGCTTGAGGCACGAAGATTTTTCGAAGCTGAAACTGCAAGAATCAAAAAAGATATAGAGAATGAAGTTCAGACAGAACTCGACACCTTCAAGCTCCAGCTGCAGACATTAAGCAATGACAAGGATGAGCTTGCCAAACTGGTCAGGGATGCTGTGCGACAGGACAAATAACGATGGCAAGCTCCGCTGATTTTTCCTATATCTACGCTCGAATTTGCGGCGCTTTTTCGCGAATGCGTCTTTATTCGAAAAATTCTTCACTTGAAAATGTTAAAAGCCCATCACAGCTGTGGAAAATCTGGTTTAATGAAGAGCCGCCCGCCCTCCCAGAATATATGCTGGTTGGTCTTGCGGAAAAGAAAATTCTTCAGGATTCTATAAGCGAGTTCGTTCATCTAGCTGCAATACTGCCTGAAACAGATACGCTTGTTCAGGCCCTTCTTTTGAAATATGAAATATCCACTTTGAAAAATCTGCTCTTGAAAATTCAGAAAAATGAAGCCAAGCCCGATACCATCGATTATCAATCCCAAGTTATTGCAAACCTGCTCGAGTTTTGGCCAAACTTGAAGGCTGGCCTGAAGGAGACCAGCTATTCATGGATTGATGAAACAGCGTTGAACGATATCGGCAAGACTGAAAATCAGCTTGACCGCTATTATTATCTGAATCTCTGGGATGCGGTTCAGGCTTTGCCTGGCAGCAAAGTGGGTGCTATCCAGGATTTGCTTGCGCGGGAAATGCTGTATCAGAATGCCGTCTGGGCTTTGCGGATATTCCGGTATTATGGTTTCAGCCGCGAAAGAACTCAAACCATGCTGATGTCGATTCCCCAGAAGGATATTACAAGCGGCGCCCTGAAAATCTTCGATTACAAGCTGGAAAACCTGGCCAGTTTTGCCGACTGGCCGCTTAAGAATTTGTTGAAAAATCAATCCGCCGCGGGGCTCGATATCCCCTTGCTGGAAATTACCGCTCAGCGGGAGCTATTCCTCGCTGTCCGCAAGGCGCTTCATTTTTTCCCTGAAACCTATACTCCGATCTATTGCTATTTCAAATTGCTTGACGGCGAGGCAAATCTTTTTTCTGTGGCGATGGAAAGCGTGAGACTCGGGGTCCCGCTGTCCGAAAGCAGTCAGTTTATCTGGGCGCTTGGAGGAGAACCAGCATGAGTCAGGTCTCGATGCAGAGAATCGAAATGATTCTGCTCAAATCCGATATTGACAGCCTCTTGCACTATCTTGGCAAGCAAGCCTGTTTCCAGATTATCTATCCGGATGCAGCTGAGCGTGAAAAATATTCAGGTGCATCGAAAAGCGATGAGGAACAAACAGAGGCATATCTTGTTGAACATCTGGAAGAAGCTCAGCGCAAACTTGAAGAAATGGGGCGAATGCTTGGTTATGTGACACCCATACATTTAAAACCTGACACTCACCTGCCTGATGAGGCGATGATCGGTGTAATAGATGAAAAATACGCGGCTGTCATTCATCTGGAAGAGGAAATCCAGAAGCAGGCGAGCATTATAGCGGAGCTCGAAGAAACCGTGCATGAAGCGAAAGCGAGTACCAATCTCCCGTTGGCGCATGAAAATCTTGAAAAGCTATCGTTCATTACCATCAAAACTGGAACCATTCAGCCTGATAAAATAGCCCGCCTGCAAGAAACTCTCGGCGCGCGCGCCATCATTGTGCCCCTCGACGAGAAAGGCAGGATTGTCGCAGCCTCTTCACGAAAAGGGCGATTTGCACTCGAAACTGAACTGGAGCGGGCTGGCTTTATCAAGCAGGATTTGCCGACGGGCAGTCAGCTTGTTTCCGCTGAAGCCGTCGATGCGCTTGAAAAAACATTGAAGCTGAGAAAAGCTGAATTGTCGGCCATGGCCGCTGAAAAAGAAAAGACAGCCGCAAGTTTTAAAGATACCTGGGAACTCCTTGTATTATCAATTCAGCTGAAAAGAGCATTGCTGAAAGTTGAAAACCGTCTTGAAGGAACCCGCTGGGCATACCGGCTTGAAGGCTGGGTCCCCGCTGACCGGACTAAGGGCCTGATCAGCGAGATTAGCTCGATGTTCAAAAATGCCGCTATCAGGCTTGTGGCCACTCATGAAAACGGGAAAGATGAAACTGATACGGAGAGCATTCCTGTCTTGTTGAAACAGAATGCCTTCACCCGCGCTTTCCAGCCTATTGTTTTGTCCTACGGAACACCGCTCTACGGCGATATCGACCCGACTCCCATTGTCGCATTCTTTTTTACCCTGCTGTTTGCCATCATGTTCGGTGATTTGGGACAGGGGCTTGTCATCTTTCTGACAGGGGTCTTTCTTGCAAGGACAAAAAAGGCATCGCTTGAAAAGTACAAGCATTTTGGACCGGCTTTTATAGCCGCCGGCACTGGATCCATGCTGATGGGGCTTCTTGTCGGCTCGTTTTTTGCGGATGATGCCATTCTCGTGCCCTTTGAGCACATGGTAACCCGTGCAATATTCAGCCGCAGCGCGGACAGAATTCTGGACATCATGCCGCAAGGCAATTTGGATGCCATGTTCAGGTTTTTCGGCTTTACGCTTGGTGTCGGTGTCCTTATAAACTCAACAGGACTTGTCATAAACATGATAAACCTCTTCAGAAGAAAAGAGTACGGCGAAGCGGTTTTTTCAAAGACAGGCCTCGCTGGAGCTTTAGTCTTCTGGTGGGCGATTGGCATGGCAGTTCGAATTGCTGTGGGAGGAAGCCTGGCCTGGTTTGACATACCCGGCCTCGGAATACCCCTTCTGGCGCTTTTCCTTGCGGAACCCTTGAAAGCGCTCCTGCCTTCCCGCGGCGGACACCATGAAAAAATATCCCTGGTGGACGCGGCTGTCGGCGGGATGGTGGAGATAATAGAAACCATCTCATATTATGCATCCAACACGATGAGTTTTCTCAGAGTCGCAGCATTCGCGCTCGCGCATGCGGTTTTGTCATTTGTTGTCTTTACGATGGCGGAGCTGATTCGAACCAGAGCTCCAGGAGGATCTTTTGCCCAGATATTCGTCTATATCATTGGGAACATCATCATTATTGGACTTGAGG
>JAJTBL010000055.1 GCA_021286925.1 Spirochaetia bacterium
CGCGATTCGACAGGGCAAAAGAATCGTCGTTGTTGTCTCTGATGGTTGTTGAAATTTTTGAAACGCCGGGCGTGTACCAGACATTAAACCAGTTGAACCCGTACAAACCGGCCTTGGGAACAGTCTGCATCTTTCCGCCGTAGAAGCGATGCGCCTTTTCAGAGAGTTTTTTCAGAAAAAGGGTCTGCGCCCGCGCTTTCTGATCCTGTGACAAATCCTCAGGAAACACCTGAGAAAGATTGGATAAGCTCATTTCGAGTTTCATAAAACCGTCCTTGTTCTGTCTTTGCAGGGATTATAGAAATTTTGCATGATTATCCTATCACGCAAATCGAACTCGGCCAATAAAAACCTCAGGCCGGCACGCATTTTTTTTCTGGATGAAAATTGAAAGGGCGGATAAAGCCTTGTTTGGAACAGCAGGGATTCGGGGCAATCTGTTCCACGGATGGCACAGATTTTCATGGTTTTTAAAAAAAAAGGCTGTCACATAGGGTGACAGCCGCTTTTTCAGCGAACAGCGCAAGCCAGCATGTTCAATTAATACCGGTCAGGGCCTTGATGTATTGAAGCCGCAGATATTCTTCAGGCTTCTGGGCATTGTGGGCAGACAGTTTGCCGCGCACCGCATCCACCGACGCAAAACCCTGCTCATCCATCAACGCACCGAGGTCATCCAGCATGCCGCTGACAAATTTCCAGCCATTTTTATAAATTCCGGAGCAGACCTGGAAGGTGCTTGCGCCGGCGAGGAGGAATTTCAGCGCGGTTTGGGCGGAATGAATACCGGTCGCAGCCGACAGTTCGATGCCCGCGCGCTGGAAGAGCAAAGAAATCCACCGGAGGCTTTCATGATACTCGTCCGGCGAGCTGGTTACCGGTGCGCTTGTCAGCTTCATGCCGCTAATATCGATGTCGAATTTATAGAATCGATTGAAGAACACCAGCGCATTCGCTTGTTCGCGTGCGATGGATTTGGCAAGGTTCGGCAGGCTCGAATACTGTTGGCCGAGCTTTACCTCGATGGGCAACCTGGTGGAGAGCCGCACTTCCTTGACAGTGGAAAGGATGTGCTCTTCAATTTCCTTCGCGCTTGCAGCGGTTGAAAAGGGCATGAAGGCTATGTTCAATTCAAGCGCATCAGCACCCGCTTTTTCGATTTCACGGGCGAAATTGGCCCATTTGCCGGTTCCAACACAGTTGATGCTCGCAAATACCGGGACATCCTGCGCTTTCTCTTTGGCCTTTTGAACAAGGTCGAGATACTTTCCGGTACCCTCTTCCCAGGCTGTCCGGCTGATAAAGGCTTCGGCGTCAGGATAAGCGTCCAGATCGAGCCCCTGCTCTTCCGAGCCGAGTTCAGCCAGAATCTGTTCCTCGAACAGCGATTTCAGAACCACAGCTCCAGCACCGGCCTGAACCGCCTTTTCTACTCCCTCTGGAGTGCTGGTAAGGCCTGAAGCGGCAACGACAAGCGGGTTTTTCAATTTCAATCCCATGAACCAGGTACTCAGCTCTGCCATAATTTCGCGCTCCTTCATTCTTCGTTAGTAACCGGTCTTTCGGCGTTTGTCATCCAGGGAAAGCACGGTATTTTCAGTTATCCGGAATCAGCAGAGCTGGCTTTCACAAAAGCCATCGAAAGCCAGCTCCTCTTCATACTATATCAGCTTTTTCGCATTTTGTGCAGAAAAATAAGCCGATTTAAAAGCCAGTTTTACCGCATGGACAGCACTAAAACTGGCTCAACAGCTCACCAAAATCAGAGATCCAGCGCTTTTGTCGCAATCTTGTCCAGCACCTGGCCGACAAAACGCTCAAAGCTCACGCCATTTTCCTGCCTGCCGTCACGATAGCGGATTGAAACCTGGTTTTCTTCCATTTCTTTCTGGCCCACAACCAGCATGTAAGGAATCTTCTGATTCTGCGCGTCTCTGATTTTCGCGTTCATGCGCTCGTCGGAAAGCATCGCTTTTACCCTGATATCGCGTTTTTTCAGCTCATCCGCAATCTTCTTGGCATAGTCGGAGAAGGTGGGCGCGACGGGTATTACCGCGACCTGCTCGGGGCAGAGCCAGAGCGGGAAAGCGCCCGCATAGTGCTCGATGAAGACGCCGAAGAATCGCTCGATGGATCCCAGCAAGGCTCGATGTACCATGTAGGGCCGCTTGAGCTGGCCGTCCTTGTCCGTATAGGTCATGTCGAAGCGCTCAGGCAGGTTAAAGTCGAATTGGATAGTCGTCATCTGCCATTCGCGGCCAATGGCATCCTTGATCTTGAGGTCGATCTTCGGGCCGTAGAATGCACCGCCGCCTTCGTCCACTTCATAGGCCAGCCCCTCTTTTTCCACCGCCTTTCGGAGGGATTCAAGCGCCTGATCCCAGCGAGCCGGTTCTCCGACCGAATCCTGCGGGCGGGTTGCCAGATAGGCTTTGATTTCCTTGAACCCGAGCGTCTTCCACATGGCGAGCGAGAAGCGCAGGACCTCGGCAATTTCGTCTTCGATCTGCTCCGGCGTACAGATGATATGGGCATCGTCCTGGGTAAAACCGCGCACTCGCATCAAACCGTGCAAAACGCCCGACCGCTCGTAACGATAGACAGTGCCAAGCTCGGCCCACCGCAGGGGTAGATCTCGGTAAGAATGGGTTGAATTCTTGTAAATCATTATATGAAAAGGACAATTCATCGGCTTGATGTAATAGTCCTCCTCATCGATGGTCATCGGTGAGTACATGTTGCCCTTATAGAAGCCAAGGTGTCCCGAGGTTTCCCACAGCCAGCTTTTCCCGATGTGGGGAGTGAAGAGAATTTCGTAGCCGTTTTTGAAGTGCTCGTCCCGCCACCATTTTTCGAGCTCCACTCTGAAACGCCCGCCTTTCGGATGCCAGTAGATGAGTCCGGGACCTGCTTCCTCATGAGTTGAGAAAAGATCGAGCTCCTTGCCCAGTTTGCGGTTATCACGCCGCTCGGCTTCTTCAAGCATCTTCAAGTGCGCTTCCAGTTCAGCTTTGCTCGCAAAGGCATACGCGTAAATGCGGGTGAGCATCGGGCGCTTTTCATCGCCGCGCCAATACGCGCCTGCGATGGTGCGAAGCTTGAACGCATCCGGGCGGATGTCTCTGGTCGTCTCGACATGGGGCCCCCGGCAGAGGTCGATAAAACCGTCCTGCTCATAGACAGAAATGGTTCCTTCTTCCAGACCTTCGATCAGTTCGAGCTTGAAGGGCTGATCGGCAAAGAGCTTGCGCGCCTCTTCCTTGCTCACTTCGCGGCGCACAAAGGGGTGGTTGCCGGCAATGATTCTCCGCATTTCCTTTTCTATGGCCGGCAGGTCTTCATTGGTAATGGGGGTCGGGAAAAGAAAATCATAGTAAAAACCATCGTCGATGGCTGGACCGATGCCAACCTTGGTCCCGGGGAAGAGCTTGAGAACGGCTTCCGCGAGAACATGGGCCGATGAATGACGCATTCTTTCAACATCAACTGCCATACATAACTCCTTTCCATATTATATCGAATTGGATTTTCCGCGCTCATGCTGGTCCGGCATCCTGAAAAACAGAAGCCCCCAGCGCAATTCATCCCCCAAGGCAAGGCTTGCTTGCCGGTAAGGACGAATTCCGTGGGGGCTTTCCGGAGCCTCTCATCACACGAAAATCCGCGATTCCACCTTACTTCGGTTCCCCGCGACAGGGACCGCGCTCGTCGCCGCTAACGGTGGCTCCCGTTCAGAAATACTGGGGCTGTCTGCCCGTTCCTCCTGACTGCTCCGGAGGGGTTTTCTCAAGATTTCCGGCAGAACCCTTCCAGCCTTGGAAGCAGAATGGCTGTATTCTGCCTCGCCGAGGTTCCTCTCTCGTGCCGGAGAAAGTCCTGATACTCTTCTCCATCAATGCATTTAGTGTATAATCGTATAATTCGAATATGGCTGTCAAGCATGGATATGCAAAGTATTTCCAAAGTCCTTGTTTCTCGCTATATTCATGAGTAATTTATGAGTAGCATGAACGGTCAGACAGACAGCGATACGACAATCGTCACCCAGACAGAAGATCACGTTGAACCGGCAGAGCCTGATGAATACCGGGTGATTCTTCTGAATGATGATTTTACGACTATGGAATTTGTCATTTCGGTTCTTATGACCATTTTCCATAAATCGCTTCCCGAGGCATCGAAAATAATGCTCGATGTCCATCGGAAGGGAAAAGGTGTAGTCGGCGAATACACCTATGATATAGCGGCGACCAAGATCAACCAGGTGCATCTGCTGGCGCGGCAGATGGGGTTTCCGCTCAAATGCGTCATGGAGAAAGTATAGATTATGAAGGTAAGTCAGGAAGTACAGGCGATTTTCAACGCGGCGTACAACGAAGCGAAATTGCGGAGCCACGAATACCTTACTCCCGAGCATCTTTTGTATGCCGGTCTCTCGTTTGAAAAAGTTCGGCTTGTGTTTGAAAATTGTGATGCTGATATCGATCAATTACGGCGCGGTCTGGAAGCCTATTTCGAACAGAAGGTTCCTGTTGTCAGAAACAATGCGGAGCCGGTTCAGACTTCAGCCTTTCAGGCTGTCATCGAGCGGGCGGTCATGCAGTCCCAGGCTTCCGGCAAATCTGAAGTGGAAGTATCGGATTTGATTGTCTCGCTCTATGACGAAGAACGTACCTATGCGGGATATTATCTGCGCAAGCTGGGAATTAAGCGGCTGCAGCTTCTGGAAGTGTTGTCGCACGGCATCATGGACATTCCCGAAGAGGAAGAAATAATCGAGGGCATGGATGAAGCTGAAGGTAGACAGGAAAGCGAAGGCAAGGAAAAGCGTTCCATGAGACCGGGTCCGCTTGAGCGCTTTGCAACAGATCTGACAGCCCTCGCGGCGCAAGGCAAACTCGAACCAGTCATAGGAAGAGAAGCAGAAATTGAAAGGACCATCCAGGTTCTCTGCAGAAGGCTGAAAAACAATCCCATCCACGTCGGAGATGCCGGTGTCGGCAAGACAGCCATCACGGAAGGCCTCGCCCAGCGGATTGTCGCGGGCAAAGTTCCAGCGCTGCTGAAAAACTACACCATCTACAGTCTCGACATGGGAGCTTTGCTCGCAGGAACCAAGTTCAGGGGAGATTTTGAGGAGCGGGTTAAAAAGGTTGTGGATGTTCTTTTAAAAAAGGAAAAAGCGATTCTCTTTATTGATGAAATCCACACGATAGTCGGCGCCGGGGCAGTGACCGGCGGCTCAATGGACGCTTCCAATTTACTGAAGCCAGCGCTGACATCCGGTAAACTCCGGTGTATCGGTTCCACGACCTACGATGAATACAACAAGATTTTCGAAAAAGATCGGGCTCTTTCCCGGCGTTTCCAGAAAATCGATATTGTCGAGCCGACGCAGGCTGAAACGGTGGAGATTCTCAAAGGGCTGCGCCAGAAATATGAAGAATTCCACAAGGTTCGGTACAGCGATGAGGCGCTCGAGGCCGCTGTCCGGCTTTCAGCCCAGTTCATAACCGAACGCAAACTGCCCGACAAGGCAATCGATGTAATCGATGAAGCCGGCGCGCGGGCCAGGATCAACGCGTTCAAGGCTGGCGAGACTGAAGAGCCGGCTGTCGTGGAGATCGGAATACCCGAAATTGAAATTGTCGTCGCCAAAATAGCGCGAATTCCCGAACGCTCTGTCACCTCTTCAGAAAAGGAAAAGCTCGCAACGCTCGAAAAGAGCCTGAAGGAAGAGGTGTTCGGCCAGGACCAGGCGATCGACGCCGTCGTCAAGGCAGTCAAACGGAGCAGAGCCGGCTTCAGAACGCCCGATAAGCCGGTTGCCAACTTCCTCTTTGTCGGCCCGACGGGTGTCGGAAAGACCGAGCTTGCCCGTCAGCTGGCCAAGCACCTGGGCATCACCCTCCATCGGTTCGACATGAGCGAATACCAGGAAAAACATACAGTTTCACGGCTGATCGGTTCTCCGCCCGGCTATGTCGGCTACGAGGAAGGCGGCCTGCTGACCGACGCAATCCGCAAGACGCCGCATGCGGTCGTCCTTCTGGACGAAATCGAAAAGGCGCATACGGACATCTATAATATTCTGCTCCAAATCATGGATTATGCAACACTGACCGACAATCAGGGCCGGAAAGCGGATTTCAGGAATGTCATTCTGATAATGACCAGCAACGCAGGAGCCCGCGATGTCGGCAAAGCCTTGATAGGCTTCGGCGATAGGTCGGTTTCCAATTCCGCGCTCGATGAAGCCGTGGAACGCACCTTTACGCCCGAATTCAGAAACAGGCTCGATGCGGTCGTGCATTTCAATAACCTGCCGATGCCGATGATTGAAAAGATTGTGGTCAAGGCCATCAGCGAGTTCAGCGCCCAGCTTGCCGAAAAGAATGTCGAGCTCATCGTCCCGGATCATGTAGTGCATTTCCTTGCTGAGAAAGGCTATTCCAGAGAATTCGGAGCGCGCAATATTGGACGGCTCATCGAGGACAAAATCAAATCCTTCTTTGTTGATGAAGTCCTGTTCGGGCGCCTCGAACACGGCGGAAAGGCAGTCGCCGATCTGGAAGGCGAATCGATTGTGTTCCATGTCGAAGCCGCGGCTCCGGCTGACGTACCGCCGCCAGAGACCGTGCCTGCCGGCTGATAGAAGACAATGCTGCCATTTCTTCAGACAAATCAGTTTTTTGATGAGAGTCATGACTTTGTCTTCCCTCCCGTATCCCGCGCGACCCGGGAGGGGATTGTCTGCCTTGGCGGCAATCTTTCGCCGGGGATGCTGTTGTCGGCGTACCGCCGCGGCATCTTCCCCTGGTATTCCGATGATGAGCCGATAATCTGGTGGAGTCCCGACCCGCGGTTCTGTGTTCTGCCTTCCACCCTGCATGTGCCCGAATCAGCCAAAAGGCTCATCAACAAGCATCGTTTCAATGTGACGGCAGATACCCAGTTCAAGGCCGTTATCACGGAATGTGCTGAAATCGAAAGGCCCGGCCAGCCCGGCACCTGGATTACGCCTGAAATGCGGGAAGCGTATATACGGCTCCATGAGCTGGGCTATGCGCACTCTATTGAAGTATGGGAAAATGGAGTTCTCGCAGGCGGTCTTTATGGCGTCAGCCTGGGCAGAGCATTTTTCGGGGAATCCATGTTTTCGAAGGTCAGCGGCGCTTCACGCGCAGGATTTCTGACTTTCGCTGCGGCATTGTTTGAAAAAGGGTATGAGCTGATCGACAGCCAGGTGCACACCGATTATGTCGCGTCGATGGGCGGTGTGGATATCCCGAGAGCACGGTATCTGGCACTGCTCAGTTCGGCATTGAAACACGATACCCAGAAGGGCTCGTGGACCGAATTTTTTGTCAGCAGCCGATGGTAAAAAACATGTGCTCTCTTTTTGCACCCTATGTTTGATGGAAAGAGGACAGGATAGAAAAGGCAATGAAGATCATATTTGTACAGCTTCCGGTTCAGGAACCGAATTGGGAAGACGCTACCGCCAATGTTACGCTCGCGGCTGGATACTTGACTGCGTATGCAGAATCCCGCGGCCTCCTGAATCGATCAGAATGGTCTATTTTGGATTCGGCAATCTCGACCTATGGATCTGACGCTGCCGTGGCAGACAGCATCCAGCGGCAGGAACCTGACCTCATAGCCTTCAGCCTTTATGCCTGGAACTTGGAGCGAAGTCTTTTTATCGCTGAAAGACTCAGGAGCATGCTCCCGCGAGCCAGGCTCATCGCGGGAGGGCCTGAGGTTGTCGAAGACATGCCTATCGCGCATCACTCACCATTTCACAGTCTGGTTGTCGGAGAAGGCGAAATTCCTTTTGCGCAAATTCTGCAAGATATTCGGCTCCACCGGCCGCTTGACCGTATCTACCGCGCCGACACACTGGTGGATCTTGCCACTTTGCCGAATCCCTATCTGGCGGGAACACTTCCCATCATCAAAGATGAGCCTGTTCATATCGAAACCGTTCGAGGATGTCCGTTTCACTGCGCCTACTGCTATTACGGAAAAAACTTCCCGACTGTCCGGCGGTATCCTGAAGAACAGGCCCTGGAACTGATACAAAGGGCCTGCAAGGCAGGCAGTTCCGAAATCTACATCATGGATCCCTCGTTCCAATTTCACCCGGACCTCGACAGAAGGCTTGCTGATTTTGCCCAGGTCAATACTGCCAAGCTGCCGATTCATACGGAGATGCGCCTTGAGGGCGTCACCGCCGCAACCGCCGACTTGATGAAAAAAGCCGGGATCCAGTCCATCGAAGCAGGTCTGCAGAGCATCAATCCGAAGGCGCTGGAAGCCATTAACCGGAAATTCGACAGCGAAAAATTCGTTTTTGGTCTGGAGCAGCTCCAAAAACAGGATATTTTGATCAAGACGGGCCTCATCCTGGGCTTGCCCTTCGACGGCTACGAGCAGATTGTCGAGACTTTCGATTTTCTCGGAATGCATGGACTGGGCCAGGACGCAGAACTCTATCCGCTGTCCTTCCTTCCCGGAACCGAGGCGAGAGCGCGTGCAGATGAATGGGGGATGGCGCGGATGGAATTGCCGCCCTATTGGGTGACCAGCAACGATTGGATCTCCAGCGACGACATGATCGATGTGATAGCCGCGTTCGAAGAAAGCTTTGAACGGGAATGGGCTTCGCCTCCCGCCCCGCATTTTACAGCCTATTCAGGCGGTCTGACAGGATTTGTTGATACGAGAAAGGTGGAAAACATCGACTGGATGCGGCTTAATCCCGAAAAGCTCGCCAACTCGATGACCCTGCTCGCGGACGCGGATGACCCGGAAAGCCTTTCACGGCTGGTACGGGCAGCGCGCGATCTCCGCCGCGACAATCCCTTTACCCTGTACCAGATTGTGCTGACCAGCGACACCCG
>JAJTBL010000056.1 GCA_021286925.1 Spirochaetia bacterium
TTGTTGAAGCGGTGCCCTTCTTCCGGCTTGAAAGGGCCGTCGGCGCGCCAGAGATAGAGGGTGCCTTCCGTGAGCCCGGGGATGAAACAATGCCATATATCGCCGGTTTTGTTTTTTTTAGGATCGAGTGCAAGCTGAAAACGCGGTGTGCTGTCATTGAAATTTTCGTAGAGGCAGAGAAAAAGCTGGGTAGCGTGGCGTGAAAACACGGAAAAGTTGACACCTTCCCGATAAATAACGGCACCAGGCTCGATAGGGTTGCCTGGTGCCAATTCGATATGTTCAGGTAAGGTGCTCATCCCGAAGGATTATAGCAGGTTTATAGCTTTTTGAAAACAACAACAGCGTTTTGCCCGCCGAAACCCATTGAGTTTTTAATAAATGCTCTGACTGGCATGGAGATGGGCTTGTTCGGGACATAGTCGAGATCACATTCAGGGTCGGGGTTTTCAAGGTTGATGGTCGGGTGGATGTAATCTTCGTTCATGCCGAGAATGGAGGCGATGGATTCAATCGCGCCGGCGGCTCCGATGCAGTGGCCGATCATCGACTTCAAGCTGGAAATCTTGAGTTTGTATGCGTGGTCGCCGACGGCGTGTTTGAGGGCTTTTGTTTCAATGGGGTCGTTGAGCGGGGTGGATGTGCCGTGGGCGCTGACATAATCGATGTCTTCCGGTTTGAGTCCGGCGTCCTTGATGGCAAGCGTCATGGCCCGGGCAACGCCGCGGCCTTCCGGGTCGGGAGCTGTGACATGATGGGCGTCGCAGGTTGCGGCAAAACCAGCCACTTCTGCGTAGATTTTTGCCCCGCGGGCTTTGGCGTGCTCGTATTCTTCAAGGAGCAGAATTCCTGCGCCTTCCGCCATGACAAAACCGTCACGGTCTTTGTCAAAAGGCCGTGATGCTTTGTCGGGAGCGTCGTTGCGGGTTGAGAGCGCCTGGATGTTGATAAAACTGGCCATGCACATCCGCACAATGGACGCCTCGGCGCCGCCGGCGAAAATCATGTCCGCATAGCCGTTGCGGATGAGCCGCATTCCCTGGCCGATTGCGTCAGTGGCGGCAGCACAGGCAGTGACAATGGTTTGGCAGGGGCCGGTCAGGCTGAGGGTCATGGCAATCTGGCCGGGACCGAAGTTGGCAAGACCCTTTGCGACAGTAAGAGGAGGAACGCGGCCGGGGCCTCGTTCGATAAGGCGCGCAACAGCGTCTTCGATACTCTGGGAACCGCCTTGACCGGTTCCCAGGCAAACGCCTGTCCGCTCTGAATCAAGATCTTCCTTGGTGAGTCCTGCGTCGGCCAGGGCTTCCAGCGCCGCGTAGACAGAAAATTGGGCGTAACGATCCATTTTTTTGGATTCTTTGGGATCGAGTCGTTTTGAAGGGTCAAAATCCTTGACCTCGCCGGCAATTTTGACAGCAAGATCGGAAGCATCAATCAGCGTTATTGGACCGATTCCGTTTTTTTGCGCTTTGACACCTGCCCAAAACGTGGGTACGTCGTTGCCGATTGGACTGACAACACCGAGACCGGTTACGACAACTCGTCTTTGTTCCATAATTTACATCCCCATTCCGCCGTCAGTCTGCAGGACGACGCCGGTACAATATGATGACATCGGTGAACAGAGGAATAAGGCCGCCTGCGCGACTTCCTCTGCGGTACCAACACGGCCCAGAGGAATTGAATCCTTGAGCTTTTGCTTGAACTCTTCAGGTATCTTATCAGTCATCGAGGTTTCGATAAAGCCTGGTGCAATGGCATTGACCCGGACATTGCGGGACGCGACCTCGCGGGCAAGGCTTTTAGTAAACCCGATGAGACCGGCTTTCGATGCCGAGTAGTTCGTCTGACCGCCATTGCCGGTTATACCGACGACGCTCGAGACATTGAGAATGACGCCTGAGCGCTGTTTGAGCATCGATCTGACCGCGGCCCGCGACAGGAAAAAGGCGCTGGTCAGGTTGGTGGCGAGAACAGCCTCCCAGTCTTCGGTTTTCATACGCATCAGAAGGCCGTCGCGGGTGATACCGGCGTTGTTGACGAGAACATCGAGGCGGCCTTCTTTGGCAAGAATTGTGGTGATAGCGGCTTCCGCGGATGCTTCATTCGACACATCACAGGAAAGCCAAATGGCTTTGGGAGTATCTGCGCTGATAAAATCCGGAGCGGTTCTGGAGAGCGCATAGACAGTTGCGCCTTCTTCCAGAAATTTTTTCGCGATCGCGGCACCGATACCGCGGGAAGCACCGGTTACCGCGCAGATTTTTTCATTCAGCAATACGTTCATGGATGGCTCCTCAGAGAGAAATGGAGGCGAGTGCGTCGAGCGTGCCGCCAGCCAGACATGGAATGGAAGAACCGGAGGCTTTCCAGAGTCCGGCAAGAACAGTTCCGGGACCAGTTTCGATGCAGCGTTCAAATCCATCCTCTGTGATAGCCTGCTCTTCAGCAATCCAGCGAACCGGGCTGATAATCTGGGCTGATGCCAGTTTCCGCGCCTCGGCACCGGAGCTAATCTTTGCGCCGGTCACGTTGGAGAAAACGGCAAGCTGGGGGTCGTGGAAAGCGACATCGGAAACAAAATCGGCAAAAGCTTCTGCGGCATAAGCCATGATGGGCGAATGGAAGGCGCCTGAAACCTTGAGCCGGACAACCCGCTTGGCTCCCGCGGCCTTCAGTTTTTCCTCAGCGACAGCGATATCGGCTTCGGTGCCAGAAATAACACACTGAACCGGGCTGTTGTAATTCGCGATCCAGACCTGTTTAAGTCCTGATTCTGCAATCACCTGCTCGATTTTTTCCGGCGAAAGAAACAGGACGGCGCTCATGGTAGATCCGCCTGAGCGGGTGCCTGCTTCATCCATAAGGCGGCCGCGCTCTGCGACCAGGCGGAACATGTCCGCGTGAGAGATGATACCGGCTTCTGCAAGCGCTGGCCATTCACCGACGGAAAAGCCGGCACAGCCAGCGGGGATGATACCGTGTTCCCGGGCATTGAGCGCGGCCGCTGAGCCGGCAAGGGCAACGGCAATCTGGGTATTGCGCGTCTGTTTCAGGGTTTCTTCATCGCTTTCAAAAAGAAGTTTCCGCAGGTCGATTTTCGAGGCTTCTGAAGCAAGCTCGAAAAGTTCGCGGACAGCTTTGCTGGTTTCATGGAAATCTTTGGCCATTCCAACGTATTGCGCTCCCTGGCCGGGGAACAAAAAGCATGTTTTCAAGGATTCCTCCTCTGGATAGCGTGCATCGTGCGGGACAGCCTACGCTGTGTACTGCTATAATTTACAAAAACAGAGAAAATGTAAAGAGCCGCAGCAAGGACCGGAATGGCAAGGACCGGAATATTGGAAACGTGCCGGCCTGGTATATAATAGAGAGTATGCCAAATGCTTCGACAATGTTGATTATCGAGTGTATCAAGGCTATTCCTCCCGGTATGGTGCTTTCATACGGGGATGTAGCCAGAATGGCGGGGTATCCTGGCGGCGGGCTCGGTGCCCGGCAGGTTGCCCGGATTCTCGCTTCCATGTCGGCGAAATATGATTTGCCCTGGTGGCGGGTCGTCAAAAAAGATGGTTCAATCGCGCTTGGCAGCGGGCACGGTGCAGAGCTTCAAGCTGAGCGCCTGCGGCAGGAAGGAGTGCCGTTCATAGCACCGGGAAAAGTCGATATGCGCCGGTCTATGTATTCGACCTGAAGGCAGATGCTACCGCGGTAAAACCATTTGCAGGAAGTGTTCCCGCGGTTTCAGCGTCCAGCGCAAGGCTGGAGATGAGCAGCGATTCGATTTTTTCTCTTTTAAGCCGCTTTTTAGCTTCTTCAAGAAGGCGCAGTTCGAGCCCCATGCCGCGGAAATCCCGCAGAGCACCGACAAATCGAACAAGTCCCAGCGGCTGCGTATTGGCTGGAACGGGCAGAGCGAGTAAAAGCGCGATGAGCTCTCCTTCCGTCGCACGGAACGCAAATGCCTGGATAGCATGTTCATGATTCTTCATAAATTCAGCCACTTCGCTTTTTTCATACGCTAGAATTTCGCGAGGTAAGCCGGGAATTTCGTCCAAAAAAAAGGATTCAAGAAAGGCTGAACATTCAGCCATTGCGGCATGAATCGTGAAAGATTCGAGCTGAAATTCGAAATCCGAGAGCTCGTCAAACTCCTCGGGTTCACTGCCCAGCCGCGCCAAGCCGGCAATTTCGCGCTGATCGTCCAGCCAGGATTCGATTTTCCGTTTCATGACAGCTTGTTTATAAAGCCGGAAGCGGGTTTCTTCCTCGGGGAATTCGGCAAGCAGCGCTTTGTAGGATTTAAAAACGCCTTTTCCGCGGCCGAGTATTTTCTGCAAAGCTTTTTTCACGACGATATTGGTGGTCCGGAGCGCAAAAGTTTCTAGAATTTTAAAGCCGTCTTCGGAGGTCCAATCCGGCGGAAGGGCCAGGTTGTCGGGCATGTCCTGGTCGGGGCGCGGCTGAAGCTCGCCGGTATCCAGGTTGATGGCATAGCTTTTGGACTGATCTTCCATGGCGAAGATGATTCGCTCGAGGATGGCTTCGGTCAGATCGAACATAGTGTCATTCTACCATGCTTTGCGATTTTTATGGACAGCAGATACATTCATTTATATACTGAAAGGCAAGAATGAAAGCAAATCTCCATCTGCATTCCTGTTTTTCCGATGGCAGTTCATGGCCGGAAGAAATTGCGCTCACCGCACGCCAGCTGGGGCTCGAATTGGTCGCGGTCACTGATCATGACACGATGGGCGGTACACGGATTTTCATGGAGGCTTGCGAAACAGCGGGAATTCAGGCTGTTCCTGCTTGTGAAATCGATATTAACGATCCGGAAATTGATTATAAAAGCGAACTGCTTGCCTATTTTCCCGCGATTACGCATGCATCCGAATTGGCTCAACTTCCCGCGTACGACACGAAGCAAGATAGTGCGCATGGGAAAGCGCCCGACGCGGGCAAGATTCCCGCGACCATGGCCATGCTTGAAAAAACATTGAGCGAGCGGAGAAAGCGGCTCGAATATTATCTGTACTGGGCCCGCACCATTTTCAGGCGGGATGATCTGGTGCTCGCCGATGTCCTGAAGGAAAAGCTTGGTGAGCGGGGACTTTCGGATCCCTCGATTCCTGCTTGGATTTCATGGAGCAAGGTCGATTTGTTTCTGTATTTGAAGGCTCGGGGTCTCATCCCCATCTATATGACATACAAGGCTTTCAAGCGGGAATGGTTTGTTCCGGGGCGTTTCCCCAAATACAAGCTTCCAAAGCCGGGAATCAGGCAGGTTGCGGAGACGGTTCACCGAGATGGGGGTTTTGCCGTGGTTCCGCATATCGGGCATCTTTGGGATGATGATATCGAAGCGATGGAAAAGGATAGGAAAAAAGTGAAGCGCCTGCTCGAATTTTTCAAGACAGCCAATATTGACGGTATTGAAATGTATTGGTATTCGGGCAAAAAAAAGTCAGATGCGATCAACAGTTTTATTTGGGAACTGGCTGAACCGATGGGCTTTTTCTGTACCTATGGTTCAGACTGTCATGGCCCCGGTACGGATAAATTGACGATTGATCGCTTCTCTGGAGATTTTCCTGGCTTTAGGGTATAAAGGACGCAGAGAGCAGGGCCCCCGGCAGTCAGCGCGCCGCGGACATGTTCTTTGTTTTTGTTTTCTATATGAATCGAATTCAGGAGATCACCGTGGCGCATTGTGTTGTTCAAGAAGCGGAAGAAATTTTAGACCGCGAATACCCGGTCCTCGACAAAGGCTTTGTCAGGCTGGTGGATTATCTCGGCGGAGATGCGCGAATTGTGCAGGCGGCGCGGGTCTCGTATGGAGAGGGAACGAAAAGTTACCGTGAAGACGCCGGGCTTATCGACTACCTGATGCGCCACGAGCATACATCGCCGTTTGAGCAGGTGGTGCTGACATTCCATATTAAACTGCCGATTTTTGTCGCGCGCCAGTGGATTCGGCACAGGACTGCCCGGGTGAACGAGGTTTCAGGCCGGTATTCGATCATGAAAGACGAATTTTATGTCCCCGCGGCCGTCGATCTGGCTGAACAGAGTCCCGACAACAAACAAGGCCGTCTGGATACTCCGCTCGCCGAGGCCGAAGCCGCGCAGGTGACGAGTCTGCTGATTGCAGGCCAGAAGCAGGCCTATGAAGACTACCAATCGCTGGTGGATGCCGGCCTTGCCCGTGAAATTGCACGGATTAATCTGCCTCTTTCCCTCTACACCGAGTGGTACTGGCAAATAGATCTGCACAATCTTTTCCGTTTCCTGATGCTGAGGCTGGACAGCCATGCGCAGAAGGAGATCCGCTTGTATGCACAGGTGATTCTCGAAATTACGCGGAAAGTTGCTCCGGCGGCTACGGCGAGTTTCGAGCGCAATATCCTTTCTGCGGTCCGTTTTACCGGAGCGGAGATGGCGGAACTGCGGCGCCGGCTTTCCGGCGGCAATCCCGCCGATTCTCAGCTGAAAGGCAAGGAACTGGAGCGGCTTGAGGAAAAACTTCGCTCAGGGAAGCAGCTGTAAACTTCTGCAGGCTTTGGAATTTTACAGCAAACCCTTTTCATACAACAAATAAAGCGCATGGGTGCCCAGTTCGCTGAATCCTTCCTCCGTCAGCTTTTCAAAGAGGTTTTTCGCCAGGCTGAGGAATGGCATCTCAATGCCCATTTGTTCGGCTGATTCCAGGGCTATCCGCAAATCTTTGAGGAAGTGTTTCACGTAGAAGCCTGGCGCGAAATTGCTGTCGAGCATTCGCGGCACCATGTTGGACAGCTGCCAGCTGGATGCGGCGCCGTTGGCGATTGAAAGCAGAACGGTCCGCGGATCCAGGCCGGCTGAGCGGGCATAGGTGATCGCCTCCACCGCTCCGACAAGGTTTCCCGCCACAGCGATTTGGTTGGCCATCTTGGTGTGCTGGCCGGCGCCGGCCGCTCCCTGCCTGATGATTGTCTTGCCTAAGGCTTCCAGAAAGGGCTTGGCGCGCTGGAAGCTGGCTTCTTCGCCGCCGACCATGATGGTCAGCGTGGCGTTTTTCGCGCCGATGTCACCGCCGGAAACCGGTGCGTCGAGCGCATCTATGCCGCGTTTTTTCGCTTCAGCATAAATTTTTTGCGCCAAAGCGGGACTGGAGGTGGTCATATCGATAACCAGCGTTCCTGGTTTTGCATGTTCCAGAATCCCCTTCGGTCCGAAATAGATTTCTTCGACATCAGAAGGGTAGCCCACCATCGTAAAAATGACATCGCAGTTTTTCGCGAGGCTGGCGGGATCCGCAAACCATTGTGCACCCGCGTCGACAAGGTTTTTTGCTTTTTGCTCGGTTCTGGTGTAGACGCCGAGGCTGTATCCCGCAGTCAGCAGGTGGCCAGCCATGGCATTGCCCATCACCCCAAGTCCGATAAATCCTGTTTGCAGCGCTGAATCCATAATTTCCTCCATATATTCATGCTCATCGTATACTCATCTTGATTATTTGGCAAAGCAGGATATACACTTCATCCACCAATAACGCTCGTGGTGCCCCCAAAAGCGCGTCGCGCCGCAAGAGGGGTAAAAGGGAAGACGGTAGCCTGAAAACCAAGCCGTCGCAGCCCCCGCTACTGTGAGCCAGAAAAGGAAACATACTGGGTTGTGCCCAGGGAACAGCTGTCAGCAAGGCTGTTCCAGTCACTGGTCAAAGGCCGCCGCACCCTGCGCGTTCAGCCTGGAGACTGGGAAGACTGATTGTTTCCCGAACCCGCTTTGCGCGGTTCTGATGGCGAGCCAGGAAACCTGCCCGAGCTATTCTGCTTTCAGCTCTTCGGAGGGAGGAGAAGGATATGAAGCGAAAACTGCTTTCATTACTTTTTGTCGTGTCGTTTGTGGTGTCAGCGCTGTCTGCCCAGGCAGTGAGCGCTGGCGCGGGGCTTAAGCTTTCCGCGGATGGAACGCTCATTCTGCCCGCGCAGACTCATTTTTCGATGCAATATAAATCAGGATACAAGGTGCTGACGGTTAGCTCACCCTGGCCCGGCGCCGCGAAAAGCTATACCTATGTGCTATATCCGCGTACTGGAGTCCGTCCGCAGGGTATCAAAGCTGACCGGTTTATTGCCACGCCGGTTAAAAAGGTTGTTTCGTTTTCAACAACCTATCTGCCCGTCCTGGACGATCTGAATGAACTCAGTTCCCTGGTCGGGGTCGATGATACGAGCTATGTGTACAATCCGAAAATCAGACAGCTGATCAGCGATTCCAAAGTTGTGCAGACGACAAAAAATTACGCACCGGATATCGAACGATTGATCAGCCTCAGCCCGGATGTGATTTTTACCTTCGGGGTAGGGAATGAATGGGACACGCACCCCAAAATGGAAGAAGCCGGCTTGCCGGTGGTGATTCTGGGGGACTGGAATGAGGCGGACCCGCTGGCCCGCGCCGCATGGATGGTTTTTATCGGCGCCTTCTATGACAAAGAGGCGCTTGCGCTGGAAACATGGCGTTCCATCAAGGCTGAGTATGAAAAGCTTGCTTCGCTGGGGGCGGGAGTGAAAAGCAAGCCGGTTGTCCTGCTCAACGGTCCTTTCAGCGGAACCTGGACGGTCCCGGCCGGCGAGAGTTACATGGCTCGAATGCTCGCAGATGCGGGTGCCAACTATCTCTGGGCGGATACAAAGGGAACCGGGGGACTTTCGCTGTCGGTGGAGGCTGTGTTTGAAAAGGCTCTGTCGGCATCAGTCTGGCTTCAGCCGAGCTACGCGGCGATGTCGCTCGCTGATGTCAAAGCCATGGATCCGAGGTTTTCAGCGATCCC
>JAJTBL010000057.1 GCA_021286925.1 Spirochaetia bacterium
AGGCTTTCTTATAATCCTGGCTGATAAATACACTGGTCGCTCCCAGAACTTTTTCCGTATCGTCTGGCACTTTCGGCGCTTTTATTTCTGCGACAATTGTATAGCCTTCAGGATAGCCTTCAGGCACAGGCGGCTCCTGCGCAACTACCTTGGCGCCCTTTGGTGTACTATCGCCTTTTGCCTCGAAATTCAAATTTTCACTTGTTTCTTCCAGCCGGTCAGTATCCCCAGACTCTACACGTCCAGTATTGTTGGGTGTAATACTTACATTATTGAATGTATCTTTCGGCCGGCTGAACAGATTGCAGCCAGCGAGCAGGACAATGACGGCTGCCGCCGCCATGATTCCAAACAACCGACTTCCATTCCGTTTCATACCGTTACCTCCGCTAGCATAAATATCGAATTTTTACTTTAAAAACTCAAGAGCATACCACGCGAATATCAACAATAAAACACAGAAGAATTAGTAAAAAACCACACTTTTACTGAAAAATGGGAAAAATTTGCCTTTTTTCACGCCTAAAAAGCCAAACTAACCAATCCCTGTAAAATCTATAAAATCTCCAACAGCTCTTTGACATGCTTGTCGGGACTCACTTTCGGGAAGACCTTGGCGATGGTCCCCGTTTCATCAATGACAAAGGTCGAACGGATCACCCCCATCACCTTCTTCCCGTACATCATCTTTTCCCCATACGCTCCATACGATTGCAGAACCTGCTTGTCCGGATCTGCGAGCAGGAGAAAAGGAAGATTGAATTTCTCCCTGAACTTCCGATGGCTCGCCTCGGTATCGGGGCTGATACCCACAACATCCACCCCGCGGTCCTTGAACACCTGATAGCTGTCCCGGAAACTGCAGGCTTCTGTCGTACAACCCGGCGTATTATCGCGCGGATAAAAGTAGAGAACGAATTTTTTTCCTAAAAAATCAGCCAGTGTCCATGTCTTCCCGTTTTCATCCTTCAATGAAAAATCCGGCGCTTTTGAACCTTCTGTCAGCATCATAACCTCCCATGCCTTGTCGTGCGGCATAAACAAAATACTTCCGTTCAGGTGCTCGAGGCAAACCCTTGCTCATTTCCGCCGCTCCCGCTAGAATGTTCTCATGGAATACCAGAAACGAACCGTCACCTGCGGCCAGCTTCGCGCCGCTGACATCGGAAAATCAGTAGTTCTCAATGGCTGGGTACACCGCAAGCGCGACCACGGCGGTATCTCATTCATCAACCTTCGCGACCGCTACGGCGTCACCCAGGTTGTTGTCGATGCAGACTCCGAGGCTTCCCTGCTTGCCGTCGCCGCTGAGCTCAAGCTCGAATATTGCGTCGCGGTGAAAGGCATTGTCCGCTCCCGCCCCGACACCATGATCAATCCGAACATGGAGACCGGGGAAATCGAAGTTAAAGCCGAAAACATCGTCATCCTCTCCAAATGCGCCACCCTTCCCTTTATGATCGATGAAACCACCGACGCCAAGGAAGACCTGCGCCTCACCTATCGATATCTCGACCTCCGCTCCTTCGGGATGCAGAAGAAAATCCGCCTCCGCCATGAAACCGCCTTTGCGGTTCGCGAATACCTCGTCGGCAAGGGCTTTTACGAAATCGAAACACCGACCTTCATCCGCTCGACTCCGGAAGGCGCCCGCGACTACCTGGTGCCCTCGCGCCTCTATCCCGGCAAATTCTACGCCCTTCCCCAGTCACCCCAGCTGTACAAACAGATTCTCATGGTGTCCGGCTTCGACAAGTACTTCCAGCTCGCGCGCTGTTACCGCGATGAAGACGCCCGCGGCGACCGTCAGCCCGAATTCACCCAGATCGATATCGAAATGTCCTTTGTCAAACGGGACGATATTCTGGAGCTGGTCGAAGGCATGATGGGCCATGTTTTCAGAAAGACGCTCGGCGTGGAACTGCCCGCACAGTTTGTCCGGATCCCCTATGACGAAGCGATGGATCGATTCGGCACCGACAAGCCGGATTTGCGGTTCGGCATGGAAATGCAGGATTTCGCGCCGCTGGCTGCGGCATCCAGTTTCCAGGCTTTCCATGACGCACTCGCTTCAGGCGGCAAAATCAAAGCGCTGGTCGTGCCCGGCAAAGCCGACTATTCCCGGAAGCAGATTGAAGAACTGGAAGCCCAGGCAAAAATTTACAAAGCCAAGGGGCTTGCCTGGATGAAAGTCAGCGCCGAAGGTCACCTGGAAGGCGGCATTTCCAAATTCTTCAGCAGCCACGAACCAGTCATTCAGGGGCTCGGTGCAAAACCAGGCGACCTCATCCTCATTGTTGCGGACGCCAAAGCTAAGGTTGCCTGCACGGCGCTCGGCGCTGTCCGATCCAAGCTGGGCAAAGACCTGGGCCTCCTGGATCCGAAGGTTTTCAAATTCGCCTGGATTATCGACTTTCCCATGTTTGAGTGGAACGAGGAAGAAAACAAATGGGACGCCGCGCACCACATGTTCACCATGCCCCAGGAAAAGTACCACGACACGCTGGAATCCGATCCCGGCGCCGTCAAGGGCGACCTCTATGACCTTGTCCTGAACGGCTACGAAATAGCCTCCGGCTCCATCAGAATTCACGACCCCGAGCTCCAGCGGCGGATTTTCCGCATTGTCGGCTTTACCGACGAAGATGCGCAGAAAAAATTCGGCTTCCTGGTCGAGGCATGCTGATGGCCGGCGAAACATCCATCAAGGAAGTCATCGCCTTCCCGAAGAACAGCTTCGCCGTCAGCCCGATGGATCAGTGTCCCAACGAAGTTGACGAAAAACAGCTGAAAGAGATTCATATCCGAATCGTACCGAAAGAATGAATATGCATGGGTCCTTCAGCTGAACTATTGCCGTAACGGCAGGTTTTCAGCCTGGATCCCGTCGCAAGCCGCCTGATAAGGGCGGCTTTTTCTTTTTCATATATCGAAATTCAAATTAAAACTATACATATGTTACGTAATTTTATTAAATAAAATTCTTATATATAAAAAATATTCGATAAATTATTATTGCGATTTTCTTAATAAATGATACAATCCATGATAGAAATAATTGTGCAATTTTGCAACCTTAATCAGGAGGATACGTATGGCTGATTTGGAAAAAGCCCTTGAAAAGCAGGTTTCTCGCAGAAGCTTCTTGAAAACAACCGGCATCGGACTTGGTGTCGCAGCGGGCGCTCTGGTTCTTGGAACCGGTGTTGTCGGTGCGCAGACCACCCAGGCTCCCGGCGCTGTTCCCGAAGCTGCGCTTCCCTATGTCGAGCTGGATCCAGAAGATGCCCGGCTGAGAGGACATGCGGCATACTGGAAAGCAGGCTGCTCATATGGACCTTTTTACGCAGTAGTTTCCATGCTTCGCGAAAAAGTCGGCGGTCCCTACAACCAGATTCCACTCCGCATGCTCGGCTACGGACGGGGCGGTGTAGCGAACTGGGGAACTATCTGCGGTGCGTTGAATGGCGCTGCTGCCGCCATCAACCTGGTAGCCCCCGATGCCGATACCAACAAGCTGGTGTCCGAGCTGGTGGGCTGGTATACTGGATTCGCTTTCCCAAGCAAAGAAGCAAACGCAATCGGCGTAGCCGGCGGGTTCAAATATGACGAAAAACCCTACCCCAAGCTTGAGCTGGTAACCTCAGTTTCCGATTCCCCGCTCTGCCATGCATCCAATGCCAAGTGGATTGCAAAGTCCGGATTCCTCCTTCCAACCAATGAACGGAAAGAGCGCTGCGCCCGCCTGACCGGTGACGTTGCCGCCAAGGCTGTCGAACTCCTGAACGCCTGGAAAGCAGGCAAATTTGTCGCCACCTTCAAGGTTGACGACCAGACAGCTTCCTGCCTCTCTTGCCATGCTGAAGACCAGGAAGGCAAGATGGCCTGCGTTTCCTGCCACGAGCCCCACTGATACCGCTTCTTGCGCAATATTGTTTTGTACGCTAAAAAAGAAAGCGAGGCGCATACCTCGCTTTCTTTTTGTTCCTGAAAATTCTACCATACGGATGTGCTGATGGACTCAATAACCGACCGGATTTATTCGTTTCTGAAATCAATCAAGCTGGCAGCCTTTCTGCTGGTGCTTATCGGAATCTTCGCAATTATCGGCGGCATCATTCCGCAGGGGAAGAGTCTCGAATTTTACCTTTCTCACTACCCGAAATTCGCCAAAACCATCCAGGGCTTGGGTTTTGACCACATCTTCACATCGCTGCCTTTTCTGGCTCTTGTCGCCCTGTTTACTGTCAATCTTACCGTCTGCACCGTGCATCGCTTCGGAACCGAAATGGCAAAGCCCCGGGAAAAGCGCAAGCACGGACCGGATTTGCTCCACATTGGTCTCATTGTCATCATCTTCGGCAGCATTTTGAGCGCCCGTACCCGCACTGAAGAAATGTTTTACCTCGCCAAAGGCCAGCACCTGCACCTGCCGGATAAAATGGTTTTGCAGATTATGGCTCTGAGCGAAGAAAAATACGACACCGGTCGGGTTCGCTCATGGACAACCGAAGCCATTCTCAGACAGCCCAGTCCTGAACCAGCGCATACCGATGAGCAATTCTCCGGCGGCGACACTCTTGGTGAAGAAGGATTTGCCGACCAGAAGCTTTCAGGCACCTTCCCTGCCATGCCGGCAATGCCTGCCGCCCCTTCAAGTCCAAATGCTGCCGCAAGCAAGACTCCCGCTGAAACAGAAACCACGGTTTCAGTGCCTGAGGGTGAAAAAGTGACCATCAAAGTCAACGCACCGCTGCGGAGAAAAGGCTATACGGTTTACCAATTCAACTGGAAAAAGTCCCAGGTCCCTGTCCTCGCCGGCAAGGATGGCATAATCAGAGAATTGGAGCCTGGCAATCGCATTCTTACCCCTGAGGGCTTTATCCTCTTCATGGCGTTTGAAGAAGCGCCCGCTCCACAGGGAGCGCCTGTGACCCCGAAAGCTGTCTTCCTCGTGGATTCGGCAGGAAAGCGCGATTTGGTCAAAGCCCAGCCCGGGGACAGTATCCAGGGCTATACTTTCCAGGGATACGGCGAACATCCCATTTCAGGCCTCAAGGTCATCTCAGACCGCTGGTTCCCGCTGATTCTGGCAGGGCTTGTGCTCGCCCTCTTCGGGACAGCCCTCACCTATATCAAGAAACTGAAAGGATTGAATATATGATTGCTACTATTGCGTTCGCACTTCTCATTGTGGCGCAGATTCTGCAAAGCGTCTCGCTGTTCAGAACAGCTGTAAAAGACCGGATTTCGCCCTGGCTTGCCCTGGGCTCCGGCATCCTTCTGCTTGTTGTTGTCATTCAGCGCAGCATCGCCATCAAGTTTTTCGCGCTGACCAACATGTATGAAAGCCTATTGTTCCTTGCCATGCTTGCGTCGCTGATGGCCTTTGCCATCACCCGATGGAAATCAACCTCGGAATCCAAGGCTCTGCCCTTTTCCCTCAACATACTGGCTATCATTTTCCTTGCGCTGGCGTCCTCGCCGATCGCGCCCTCAGCCATCAAACCGCCCGTACCTGCCCTGCAGTCAGGATGGCTTATCCTGCATGTGTCCTTTACTTTTATCGGAGAAATTTTCTTCGCTGTCGGCCTTGTCACCGCGATTCTCCAACTGACTGCCAAAACCGAAGACAGCCGGAAAAAATTCGACCGGCTGACCTATACAAGCGTGGCCGTCGGCTATCCGATTTTTACGGCAGGCGCGCTGGTTTTTGGGGCAATCTGGGCCGAAAACGCCTGGGGGCAATGGTGGAGCTGGGACCCCAAGGAAACCTGGGCCCTTGTCACCTGGCTGACCTATACCGCCTATCTGCATTTCCGCCTCGTCCGGAAGAATACCAGCAAACTGATGCCCGTCCTGGTCATCCTTGGCTTCGCCATTGCAATGTTTACTTTTTTCGGCGTCAATTTCCTGCTTTCTGGACTCCATAGCTACGCGTAAAAAAAAGGCCGCTTCCAAAGCGGCCTTTTTCATGCTTGCGTGCAAAAATCCTTATCGAAGCCGAATTCGTTCACTCTTCAATTATCTTCCAGCGGCCTTCGCTGTAGCGGAAGCGCTCGGCTTTCATGTCCAGCACGCGGCCATCTTCGCCAGCCATCCGGACTGTGCTGGTCAGTGCATTGACTTCCACAACCCGGAACTGCGTGTCTTCAAAAATAAATTTGATGCCTTCCTGGGGGAGTTCCCGGCGCGCATCCTTGTAAAACTGGTATTCATAGCTGAGACAGCAGAGGAGACGGCCGCAGGGACCTGAAATTTTCAGCGAATTGAGCGAAAGGTTCTGATCCTTCGCCATTTTTATAGAAACCGGGTTGAGTTTGTCGGAAATGCCGTTACAGCAGAGGACTCTGCCGCAAACACCGCAGCCGCCGCAAACCCGGGCCTCATCCCGGACGCCGATCTGCCGCAATTCGATCCGAATCTTGAAGAGCGAAACCAGATCTTTGACCAGTTCGCGGAAATCGACGCGCGTTTCAGCAGTAAAATAGAAAAGAATTTTAGGCTCTTCAAGCAGGTAATGGGCCGAAACCAGCTTCATGGGAAGATTGCGCGCCCAGATTCTGTCGCGGCACTGTTCATAGGCATAGGTTTCTTTTGTCAGGTTATCACGCAGTTTTCTGATGTCATCCAGGCTGGCAGGACGTTCAATCATCACAAGATCATCGGGATTGACGAGCGATGTATCTTTGATTCTGCCCTGCACTTCAACAAGATCCTTGCCGTATTTCGTGGGGGCGACTGCCAGCGATTTGTCGGGGATCAACATCTCACCGGGACGCGCGCTTTCTTCCTTCTCTGCTGACGAAACCGACTCCTCTCCGTCTTCAGACTCGCTGTTCCGCACGGCGTCCTGCTTGTTGGCTGTGGGGTCGTCCATCAGGCGTTCCAGCGCCTCCAGGCTGTGGAAATGCGGAAATCCCGTTCCTGTCGGCACAAAATAGGCGAAAAAAGTCTCATTTGAATGAAGCAGTTTGATTCGATAGAGCGGCTCGGGCAGATCCTCCGCCATTGGCTTGCCCCCTCCGCCCGTTCGGGAGGTAAAGGCTTCCGGCTCAATCAATTCGATTGCGTCAATCTCATCTTCCTGTATAGGCACGCCATCAAGGCTGTCGGTCATCCAAAACTCCTTATGAAAGTAATATCATACCACAGCGAAACAGAAAATTGAATCATGCCGCCGTGCGCCTGAAATGCCCGTCAAAGGAGGCTCCCGCCGCAAGATCCAACGCTTTCGCCTGGATTTCTGCCGCGACAACCGCCCCGCCCGCGATGCGCACAGTGCCAGCCGCTTCGATGATTCCCGAAAATTCACCCGCTATGAAAACATCCTTCGCTGAAATTTCTGCTTTGACCTTGGCGCTTTTGGCCAGAATCACAGCATCGCGGGCCTGTACGGAGCCTTCAAATTCGCCCTCGATTCTGACCACTCCCTGGCCGCGCACCGTTCCAGTGACCGAAGAGCCCGCGCCCAGCAGGCATTCTGTGAGATTTGGCGTGCTGTCTCGTGCCATACCGCTCCTCCTGTGCCCCCTAGGGGCTGAGCCGGACTGCCTGCGCCTTTCTGATATTGAGAAAGCGCAGCGGGTCGATGACGCTTGTCCCCAAATGCACCTCATAGTGCAAATGCGGACCTGTGGTTATGCCAGTATTGCCCAGGGTCCCTATCGCCTGCCCCTGGCTCACAATCTGTCCCTTTTTGACCTTGATGCTCTTCAGATGGCCATATCGAGTCAAGAATCCGTGGCTGTGCTGAATAGTTACGCTGTTGCCGAGACTCGGATCATAGCTTGCGTCGATAACCTTGCCGTCCGCGGCCGCGAGAATCACATCACCGGTTCTGAAAGTTGAAATGTCGATTCCGTTATGCAGATACCAGACACCAGCGGAAAAGGGATTCTCGTTCTGCCCGAAATACATCGAAATATGGCCAATGCCGCCCTGAACCGGCCAGATGTTCGGAATCTCCGTCAGAATATCCTGCTGGCCCGCAAGCAGAACCGAAATTCGTTCCACATCGGGGACGGAAGCATCCAAAAAAGAGGAAATTTTCTCGAGCTGGGCAAGTTCTCGCCCTGCCAGCCCCGGGTTGTCGGGGATCGAAAGAAGCCCGGAAAGACCGGCTGTCCGCAGGGCTTCGGACTGGCTTGAGGCCGCCGCACCTGCAGTTTGGCTCCCGGTTCCAGGGTTGTTGGTTTTGGAGATATCCTGCAGGGTCGTCATTTCGCGCTCAAATTTCAGCGCTGATGAGGCAAGCGTCTGAACGCCTTCGCGCAGGCGGTCAACGGTGTCGCGCAAAGCATCGCGCTCCCGGGTAACTGCGGCGAGCTGAGCGGCTGTCAGCGCGTATCGCCCTGCCGAGGCAACCGAAAAAACCAGAACGACACCCGCGAGCAGAAGCAGGAGCACCAAGGCAAACCGCGAGAGTCTGACGCTTCTGGCCGGCTTTTCGGAATGCGGAATGACAGCGAGGCTCAGCTGCTGCCTGCCTTTCGAATACAAAGAGACAAAAAACCCCGCCGTTTTCCCCCACAGGGCTTTCAGCGCGGCGATAAACCGGAGGTAAAAGAGTTTTTCCTGTTTCTTGTATTCCCGTAAACCTTCAGGCACAATCCTCTCCAGTTTTCTACTGTACCACCCCGAACCGAAAAATGTCAAACCGCGTCCAGGCGCCTTCATTCTTCGTGAAAAATTCAGTATATTCTAGTGCACACTTTTCATTCAAACTAACTCAAAGGGGTTTTTATGTCGAACTATGCGTTCAAGACCGAGGTCTCGCAACTCTTGAGCCTCATCACCCACTCCCTGTACTCGCACAAGGAA
>JAJTBL010000058.1 GCA_021286925.1 Spirochaetia bacterium
TCAAACTCGCACCCTTCTTGTCAAGTGCTCTGTTCGATTTTTTTTAACTTTCGCAAACCTTGCTATTTATTAGCAGGTTTTGCATTTTGCGTCATTGGCAAGCGCCGAACGCGAAAACGACAATACCAAAGAGCCGATGCTTGGTCAAGCCCAAAAATGCAAATTTTTATTTTTTTTCTCGAATCAGCTTTTGATACTGGCTCAGGTAATCAGCAAAAGAAAGGACAGAGAGCAGCGCGGCGCCATAATAAGCAATCTGAGCCGCGAGCTTCAGCACACTCATCAAGGTAGAAGCTGGGAAGTATACCGCAAAAGTCATTTGAAGCAGAGAAAGAAGGCCGGCTAGCATATAGACACCGGCTTTGAGCTTTCCGCCCGGCCTTGCGCCCATCGCAATCTGCCGGAAACTCAACATCATTCGCAAAAAGAGAATGCTGAATTCACGGTAAAGGATGATAAGCAAGACCCAAAGCGGCATAAGTCCGGAAAAAGCAAAGCAGACAAAGTAGGTCACGCGCGCCAGAACATCGGCAAAGGGATCGAAAAGTTTGCCGAAACTGCTGACCTGATCCGATGAACGAGCGACCTGCCCGTCAAGAAAGTCACTCAATTCGATAATGATAAAGAGAATCCATAAAAGGATAACAGAAAGGCTCGGCGAAAAAATTTTATACATATATATGATGAAAAAAAACGGAGCGAGAATGATTCTGCTCATCGTTACCTTGTCTGCAACTGTCATGATTTGAGCATACGGATTTGACACAGGCTGTGTCAAGGTTATATATTGATTTCAAATCGCGCCAAAATCTGACTACGGAGAAGGGAATGATAAATGACTCCCTGAGAAAGAAGCGCCTTCGACGCAGCATCCTGCTGACCACTGGCATATACTTTCTGGTTCAATGCCTAACCTTTTCCGCCTTTGCCATCCCAGGAAAGTTTTTCTACGTTTTCTGGAAGCAGTTCATGATTGTAAGTTTCGGCTTCCATCTTTTTCTGATCAGTCTCATGTTTTATTTTATTGAGGATTTTACGAAGGAAGCCAACGGAGAAAAGCTTTCTTCTATAAATCTTGCCAATCGAATCACCCTGATCCGCGTCAGCACGCTGCCGACGCTTTTATTTCTGGTCATAGCGGCACGCAGCTATAAAATCAGATACCCCCTGTTAGTTCTGGTTGTCTTCATATTTATTACGGATTTTCTTGACGGCTATGTTTCACGCAAAGCAAACGAAGTGACCAGAATTGGAAGGATGATGGATTCGACCAGCGATTACAGCTTGCTGATTGTTCTGAGCCTGGTTTTTCGATATTATAAACTCATACCGACATGGTTCTTGATTCTTGTATTGACACGGCTAGGCATTCAAGTTGTACTGGTCGCGATTTTGATCGTTATAAAGCAGAAAATCGAGCCGAAAACGACCATGATGGGCAAGGTTGCGGTTGCTGCTATCATGATTACCTACAGTTTTGAGGTCTTAGGTTTGATCATTGGCGGATTGCCAGCACTGGTTCGAAATGGGATTGAATGGGTTGTTGCCGGAATACTTGTTGCCAGCATTGGGGACAAGATATGGAGTTTCATAACCGCATTGAATGAACAAAATTCTCGGAGGATCGATCATGGCACTCATTAAAAGCGCACTGGAATTAGCGTTGGAACGCACAAAGAGCCTTGAAATAGATGAATCTGCCCTGCGGGCAAATGAAGCCAAGACTGAAGGAAGGCGGACTGCCGGCAAATTTCTCGATTCGCCGGATGAAATCGATATCGCCGCCGCGATAAAGAATGCGCCGGCGGAGACCAGAGAGCATTTTCGCAAAGCGGTTTTTGAGGTTTTAGCAGGCCAGATTCAACTGCCATCGGGTCCATTCAGCGAGGAACGTATTGCGGCGGTGACCAAGGGGCTTGCCGGGGTCGCGAAATTTGCTCCCAATCCGGAGAGCGCGGAACAGAATGTTGCCGCCATTATGAATCAAGTTGGGGCTTTTTATTCAAAGTATCTGAGTGAGTTGAAGCGGGTGGAGCAGATTATCAGGGATCAGTGGGCTCCGAAGCTCAAAGAGAAAGAGAGGCAAGTGTCCTCAAGATTGGGGCAGGATGTCAGGCTGGATCCAATGGCAGACCCCGAGTTTGCAAAGTTCTACAAGCAGGATATTGAGGCGCTGAGGCAGAATTACAGCGATGCGCTGGAACGAGCCAAAGAGCAAATCATGGTTTTTTGCGGTTTCTGAGTAGTGTTCTCAACCTTGGGCTTTTTCAAACACGCTCTTGGCTCTTCGTTTTTCGGTTCCCTGGGCGTGTGTGTGATTTCTCAGCAGAACGACAAGCGAAGTTTTCTTCTGAACTGGACATGCCCCAAGGTTGAGAACACTCTATTTATCACCTTTTCTTGAAAGCATCACATAGAGTAAAGCGACATCAGACTTGCGGACTCCCGGGATTCTGCTTGCTTGCCCCAGGGTGATTGGCTGAACTGATTCCAGCTTTTCAATAGATTCTGTGGAGAGTCCTGCAATCGAGCGATAGTTAAAACCTTCAGGGATATGGAGCCGCTCGGCTTTATCCAAGCGGGAAGCCAGCCGCTCTTCTTTTTCAAGGTAACCTTCATATCGAGCATCGAGAATTGCGGTTTGCAGGCAGCTTTGAGGATAATTTGCCAAGGCGGGAATCAATGCAATGGGGATACTCTCTTCTTCATCCTCATCCAGAAGCGCGCAGATTTGCGGATCCCGAAGAGCCAGCGACAAAGGTTCGCCAATGTGGGCGGAAAAAAGTTCGCTTTCGCGGGCGTCATCGTGGGTTATTTTTCGATTGCGCAGCAGATCATGGATTTCATCGATCTGGGCTTTTCTGATTTCGAATTTTTCACGGCGCTGATCATCGACAAGACCAACTGCCATTCCAACAGGAGTTAGCCGTAGATCTGCTGAATCCTGCCGAAGCGCCAATCGTCGTTCGGCACGGCTTGTGAACATTCGATAAGGTTCTTTTGGAGACAAGGTGACAAGATCATCAATAAGGACGCCGATGTAGGCTTCATCACGGCCAAGAATGATCGGCGGTTCATGATCGAGATATCTCCGCGCGTTGATCCCAGCCATAATGCCCTGGGCTGCCGCTTCCTCATAGCCTGAGGTGCCATTTGTCTGGCCAGCAATGAAAAGCCCTTTTACCAGTTTCGACTCCAGTGAAGCAAACAACGCAGATGGTGCTAGGTAGTCGTATTCGACAGCATATGCTGGCCGCACAATTTCAGCATGTTCAAAGCCTGGCAGGCTTCTGTAGAATGCTTCCTGAATATCTTCGGGCAGGGATGAGGACAGTCCGTTCAGATACATTTCGTCCGTGTATTCACCTTCAGGCTCAACGAAAACCTGATGCCGCTCGCGATCAGGGAATCGCACAACCTTGTCTTCAATCGAAGGGCAGTAGCGCGGCCCTTTTCCTGTTATAACCCCGGAAAACAAAGGCGATCTGTCAAGGCCCGCGCGGATGGCGCTGTGGGTCGATTCGTTTGTATAAAGAATGTGGCATGGTATGTCCGGACGCTCGTAATTCTTTTCAAGAAAAGAGAAATAGATTTTCTTGCTATCGCCGTGCTGAACTGCCAGTTTTGAAAAATCGATACTGCTTGCTTTTATTCGCGCGGGGGTACCGGTGTTCATTCTTCCAGCAGGGAAGCCGCGTTTCCGCAATGCGGTGCCGAGACCTACCGCGGCAGGCTCGCCTAGACGGCCGCCGGGACCTTGCCACTGACCGATGAACAAGGTGGCTTCCATAAAGGTGCCGGTTGTTAGAACGACTGTGTCGGCGCCGATTTTTTTGCCACGTTCAGTGACGACTCCTTCAATGGTCTTGCCTGATGAATCAGTAATGATATCAACCACGGTGTCCATAAAGATAGTAAGATTGGGCTGAAGTTCCAGCGTTTTTCGAGCCATGGATGAATAGAGAGCTTTATCTGCCTGAGCTCGGGGCGCCTGTACCGCTGCCCCCCTGGATTGGTTGAGCATTCTGACCTGGATAGCGGTCATGTCAGTAAGAATCCCCATCTGTCCGCCAAGTGCGTCGATTTCGCGTACCAGGTTTCCTTTTGCCAGCCCGCCGATTGCAGGGTTGCAAGACATTTTTCCTATTGTGTCAGGGTTTTGAGTTATTAAAAGAGTTTTTGTTCCAAGCCGGGCAAGAGCTAGGGCTGCTTCGATGCCGGCATGGCCTCCGCCTATAACGATTGCTGGGTAGTCCTTCATAGTGTTCTCAACCTTGGGCTCTCTTGTCCTCTATTTTCCAAGACAGAATTTGCTGAATATTCTGTCGAAAACTTCTTCATTAACCAATTCACCGGTAATTTCACCAAGATAATTCGCAGCTTCTCGAATATCTAAAGCTATAATGTCGAGTGCTGATCCTTGCTTCAAATCGAAAATAGCATGCTCAATTGATTCATAACATGCATCGACTAGCATTTTCTGCCGTTCTTCAGCAATGGCAACGGCATTTTCCCGAGGTTTTTGGTGTTTCTCATTTTGATAGTCTGCAAGATCACTTCGCATCTCGCTGATTTCCAATGATGTTGGATTCGATATTTTTTCAAGAAGAAAAAAGATCGCTTTTTCAAGAGTAGGTGCCGTCGAAAGAGCCTTTGTGGTAATTCCGATCCATCCTTCAGGGATATCCTTGCATCGAAGGGAATCTGTCTTGTTCCACAATTTCAATGCAGAGGGAAATTGCTGGAGAAACTGCAAATCCTCCTCCAGCAATCCAACTTCGCCATCAACAATATAGAGGACTATATCTGAGCGATGGATAAGCTCGATGCTCCTCCGGACGCCCTCAGCTTCAATAACCGCCTGAGTTGGCCTGAGTCCCGCGGTATCTACCAGCCGAACCGGATATCCCGCGATTTCGAGCCAGGTTTCTATCCAGTCGCGTGTAGTCCCAGGTTCTGGACTGACAATCGCTCGTTCCTCACGGACTAAAAGGTTGAAAAGACTGGATTTGCCAGCATTCGGTCGACCGGCGAGAACAATTAAAGCGCCTTCCTGACGGAGTCTGCCTCCTATATAGCCTTTTGAAACTGATTGCAATTCTTTACTATATTGATGCAATCTTTCTATCCATTGAATTTCCAGATCTGGTCCCTCATCTTCTGGATAGTCGAGTCTGGCTTCAATTTCAGCCAGCAAGTCGAGCATTTGTTTGCGAAGTTCGGAAAAATATTGCGAAAGAATTCCTGTTAGCCTTAAGAGAGCGTCCGAGCGTGCTGTTTCGGATCTTGCGCCTGTCAATTCGTTGATAGCTTCGGTTTCAACCAAATCTCGTTTCCCATTTATAAAAGACCGAAAACTGAATTCACCAGGAAGAGCTGGTTTACATCCAAGAAGCTCCAGAATGGATAATATACGATTAATAACAGCTGGCGAACCATGACAAGACAGCTCAATCGAATCATCGCCTGTAAAGGAATGAGGTTTTCGGAATACAGCTACCATGATTTCATCGATTTTTTCACCGCTTTTAGGTTCAAGAAAATAGCCATAATGAAGGGTATATCCTGATGCATTTTGAATTTTTTCCGGATAAGAAAAGCATTTTGAAAAAAGCGCAATCGTGTTTTCACCACTAAGTCTTATTACGGCAAGTGCACTTCTGCCAGGAGGGGTGGCAAGTGCCATAATTGGCGATTTTGTATCGAAATATGAACGCTGCATACGTGGGTTTCTACCATACCGATATTTCGCTTTTATATCAACCCTGCATAGTGTTCTCAAGCTTGGGGCAAATCACCAACGCTGAAATTCGAAATCAACAGGCTCAATCAAAGACAAACCTTGGAATAAATCCCGAGTTAGCCTTTCCAGGCGTCTCCCATGCCTTTCGCCAGGTTTTCTCCATTGCAGATGACATGCGTTCTCGGCTAAAAAAGCAGCGATCGCAAACCCAGAGCTTTAGAAAATCAGCTTTGAAGGGGATGCTAATTCCTCGCGCTGCGGCATGAGATGTGGGCTGTTTACCATGTTTGCAATTTATTCGGTATGGTTTCAGATAATTGTGCCAAACCAGATAGGTCCACAGACGCATCATACCATTTGCTGAGTCCCGATTGAAACACACACTCTCCCGATGATGATTCGCCTGATCCTTTCGAATTTCACGCTCAGTATAATTCGAAGAGAATAAAGGATTCGTGTGATTGCGAGGTAACCATGAAGGGGTTCGCCAAAATACAAATCGATTTGACTCGGTTTGATAGATAAATTGCGGATGAGAATAGATGACCCGGGCATAATCGGGTTTTTCATCTGTTCTCAGGATAAAAGGTCGGTATTGTTCAGGTGGTTGAACACCAAGGGCGGTATCGAGGACCTCCCGGAATGATCGCATAATGCCACCTTTTTCCATTCTAGTCGATGCATAAAGTACTTTTGATTTCGCGCTCTGTTCTGGAGTTTGCTTGCCAGAACGACGCCGATTGCAATGGCTTGCATCGATAATAAATTGGCTATCCGCGCCAACAGCTATTGGAATTTCGGAAGGGAAATACTGCGAACGATCAAAAGACACAAATCCATCGATACAAATATCTTCACAGCGCTGTTGTTTTTTAAGAAATCTTGAATGAAGGGCTAAACCTTGACGTCCAAGGCGATCAATTCGATTGGAAAGCAAGCTGATTGAACAGCCCATGGCCCGGCTCATTGCCCTGAGACTTTCTCCTCCAACCAGTCGGCTGAGCACTTCTTCAAATCGTTCCGGTTTTTTCAGAAAATAGCTCGTGTGGTATGTCTGACTTGAAAAGCTTTTGCCACAGGCTTTACAAAGATAGCGTTTTATAATGCCCCTGGATTTTGTGTAATATTTGCCTTTTTCTCGGTACCAGCGCTCACCTGCCGGGGCTTCTTGATGATATTCACACTGCGGATTTGGGCAGAAGCGGAACGTATCCATAACGCGTATCCTCCATGACTGCCGGTATGTTGATTTTTTGTGCAGTCATAAAGAATACGCGCAGAATTATAGGTTTTGATTCAAACTTGCCCCAAGATTTCAAACACTACATCGATTTCCAATATTTGTAGAATCTATGCTCCACTTCATCCAGACTCAACAGCGGATAGTACCGGTAGCTTCCATCCTGTGAGGCAAACATGAACCCATCACGAAGCAATTTGTACGAAATTTTATCGATTGGGCAATCGAGAGAGAGGCCTTTGACAAACTTTCCCGGAGTATTTCGAACTTCCATGATAGCATTGCGGAGTCTAGCTGGATGGATGCCCGGAACATAACATCGTATAAGCGGGTTCTCTTCGAAATCTCGTAAAAATTCCTCAGTCCGGAATTCTAGCTGAGTAAAAAACATTTTTGGAGCGCCTTTAGAATTTTTCGGATCCGTGATAAAGGTGCCGAATTGCTTGAAATTGTATTTTGTCAAAACAATGAATCGCACGGGATTGATTTCAAGCATGATTCGGAATTCATCAGTGTCAAGCGAAGGATTATAATCGGCAGAATCTAAAGCGACATAATCGCCGAGCGAGTTGCAAACATAGAGTTTTCCAAGAGCGGAAAAATCGATATGCTCCAGAACCCTGTAGCTCTTGATGAATTTTGTCGCCTTCGGAGTACCATCCTCGTGGGGCTTGAGTTCAGAATAAGCGGTATCTATATCGAAGTACGGATTTCTGAAGGCTGGATCTACTTCGACAAAAATAAGGCGGCCTTCAAAATACCGTGTGGATCCCTGAACATAGTGTCTTATAAAATGCTCCGGTTCGAGCGCTGACGCGATCAGCGAGTGATTCGGATGCATTATCAGGTAAAGATGTTTTTCTCCAGCCATAATCTACCTCCCCATGGACCTCAGGATTGGCGCAATTATCAAAGCGACAATTGCCATAAGCTTGATTAGAATATTCAAAGAAGGACCGGCTGTATCCTTGAAGGGGTCACCCACCGTATCGCCAACGACCGCGGCTCGATGTGACACTGAGCCTTTCCCTTCTTCGGATCTTGATTCTATCAGCTTTTTGGCATTATCCCAAGCACCTCCCGCATTCGACATGAATATTGCTAACAATACACCCGATACGGTCGCTCCTGCCAGAAGTCCCGCAAGCAGTGCTGTTCCGCCTGCAAAACCTGCGACAATGGGCGTTACAATAGCGATCACTCCCGGGATAATCATGCTTTTCAAGGCCGATCGAGTCGAAATATCGACACAGCTTTTATAATCGGGGATCTCTTTACCGCTCAGTATGCCCGGCTTTGCTCGGAATTGACGGCGAACTTCTTCGATCATCTTAAATGCAGAAACGCCGATGGCGTTCATTGCGAGTGAAGAAAAGAGGAAGGGTATCATTGCCCCGATAAACATTCCGATGAGTACTGCAGGATTCATGATTGAAATCAAATGCTCGGTAACGCCTGACGCAGCGATAAATGCAGAAAACAAAATTAAAGCGGTCAGTGCGGCCGATCCTATCGCAAAGCCTTTTCCAATTGCCGCCGTGGTATTTCCGACAGCATCAAGAGAATCGGTGATCTCTCGAACTGAAGGCGGCATTTCTGCCATGACTGCCAGCCCTCCGGCATTATCGGCTATCGGCCCATAGGCATCGACAGACAGCTGAATTCCCAAGGTTAATAACATACCCAATCCCGCAATCCCAACCCCGTACAGACCGCCGGCAAAATAGCTTCCAGCAATAGCAGCGGAAATGATGAGAATCGGAGGCATGGTTGAAAGCATGCCGACACCGAGGCCCGAAATTATCGTTGTCGCGGGGCC
>JAJTBL010000059.1 GCA_021286925.1 Spirochaetia bacterium
TGTTTCAATCGAAGCTGGTGAAAAGACCTGGAAAGCGGCAATTAAAAAGGCGTAACAATGTTCCAAAGCCGGAATGAGCAGCTCAGCAACTCACGCGATTTCAAGCTGTTCATTCTGGCTTCCGTTTTCATGGGACTTGGTGCCTGCGTAAACTCTTCTGCATTCAATAATTACCTGCACGACCGCTACGCACTGGACATGGTTCGGCGAACCTTTCTGGAGATTCCTCGCGAAATGCCGGGATTTCTGGTCAGCCTCTTTGTCGGATTGCTCGCAGCACTGGGTGATATCCGTATCGCCGGGCTTGCGCAGATCGCGGCATCTCTGGGCATGCTTGCGCTGGGTTGGATTCCTCCCAACTATGTGCTCATGCTGGGCATGCTCTTCATCTACAGTTCGGGCACCCATGTTTACATGCCCCTGGGCAATTCGATTGGGATGAGTTTTTCAGAATCAGGAAATGAAGGCAGAACGCTTGGAAAAATTCAGGCATCCACCACACTGGCCCTGGTGCTTGGAGCGGGCGCGCTCCTGCTGGCTTTCAAATACCTCAATCTCGGGTACCGGCTCGTCTTTACGCTTGGATCACTCTGCTACGCCGTTTCCGGACTCTTTCTTTTCAGCCTTTCACCGCGGCCGAAAGCGAAAAACCCGACACGGTTTGTTTTCAACCCGGCTTATTCCCGATTCTATCTGCTGTCCATCCTCTACGGTGCACGGAAACAGCTGTTTCTGACGTTTGGGCCATGGATGCTCGTCGATCTTTTCAAACAGCCTGTCGCGACCATGTCCCTGCTTTTTTTTGTTGTCTCGACAGGGAATGTGTTCATGAAGCCGGCAGTGGGAAGATGGACCGATCGGTTCGGTCCGGCCAAGATCCTGCTGGCAGAAGCGCTGTTTACAATTGTCATCTGTCTTCTGTACGCTTTTTCGCCGCTTCTTTTGCCCTGGAAAATCGCCCTGACGGTGGTTTGCCTCTGCTACGTTGCCGACCAGATGGCTGATTCGGTTGCAATGACAAGAGCCATCTATGTAAAAAGCATCGTAAAAAAGCCAGAGGATCTCTCGCCTACCCTTTCGCTCGGTATCAGTATTGACCACATAATTTCCATGGTGTTACCGGTCGCCGGCAGTATGCTCTGGCTAAAATCGGGCTCGCGGGGCTACACGTGGATATTCCTGGGCGGAGCTGTTGTTGCCCTGATCAATGCCGCGGTATCGCTGAGTATCGCAAAAACAGAAAAAAACCGCTGAAACTGCGTTTTTCGACTTTTTTACCTTTTTACTTTTTTCAGCTGCACAAGGCAGCATGGTTTTAACGGAAAATCCTCGGCCAACCTTGCATTTGCCAGAATCCGTGATATAGTTTATATCTTGAGTATGGGTGTGATTTACCCGATACTCTAATGAAGATTTTTTTCAAAAACCTGTGGACTTGCACACTATTCACTGGTACGATGGAAAAGAAAAACAAGCAGGAGGACGAAATGCATAAAGGCAGAAACTTGTTTGTCGTGCTGATGACAATAGCAGCCTTGCTGTTGGCATCATGTGCTTCAAATCCGGGAACTCCAACACCGGAGAATCCACGCGAGCCGACAACGACAACAACGGTCGCAGCCCCGACTCCGGAACAACCGCCGGTAACTCCGGTAACAACGGTAGCAATAGCTCCGCCGGAAACCCCAAAACCATCTGTTTCCGAAGTTGAACTCAGAAATCTTTTTGGGCGGGCGAATTTAGTTCGGAGTGAGGTTCAGAATCTCCAGCTTGAAGAGCTGATTCCCGAAGAATATACAGCCGCTGAAACCGCTTTTGCAGCCGCGAAGAAAGACTACGATACTGCAATGGATGCAGCCGTTTTCGATGAAGTTGCCGCATATCCAGTCAAAGGTTTACTGGAAGATTCAATCGCAAAATGGGAAGCTGTAAAGGACAAAGGACTTCCCTTGCGCTCCGATGCCGAACAGGAAAAAGCCCAAGATATGCGATTCTCAGCCATGCAGGCTGATGCGCCGACAATGGCGGAAGAACGCTTCCAGGGAGCCGAAGAACTTCTCGCACAAGCAGATTCCTTAGCAGCGGCAGAAAAGTATGAGCTTGCCATTCCGGCCTACAAGCAGGCGGCAGCAGCCTTCGATGTCTCAGCTGAAATGGCGAAAGCCAACGCATACAAGCAGAAGATCGAAGCCAACGACTATGCGCGTTTCAACCCGAATTACTTCGAAATGGCTGAAAACAAATACAAGATGGAAGCTGACTACTGGGATTCCCGCAGTCTCGAAGATCTTGTCAAAGGCGCCGACGTTCTCCGCGAAGCCAATTACTATTATGATTATGTAATTAAGAGCGGCGCTGAATATCGCTCGTTCGAAGGAAAAGATCTGGCACTCGCAGCACAAGCCAAGGCGCTCGAGATCAAAGCTGATCTCAACGCTCCTGAAGAGTACGCCTCTGCCAATGACATCCTGAATGAGGGTCTTGCCAATCAGCAAGCCGGAAATTATGAATCAGCTTATATCTGGTTCAAGGACGCCGCTGCCGCCTTCAATAATGCCCATGATAGCGCCCTTGCTCTCCAGGCACAGAATGAGCTGGCTATTTCGGATGCGGCGGATCGCATCGAAACCGCAAAGTCGACTTCTGCCGAGGCGCAAATCGAGAACAATCCCTATCTTGCCGCAGCTGATGAAAGTCTCGCAAAGGCGAGAGCGCTCTATGCCGAAAAGCAGTTCAGCGATTCCATCATGAACGCCAACGAAGCCCTTAATTTTGCGGGCATGTCTGACAGCTACGTCGACAAGACCATCATTGAGCGCCAGGAAGCGGCAGCAAAAGCTCTGGCCGAAGCAAAGGCAGCGGCTGATCCTGCCATGGCCGATGCCAGAAACCGGATTGCCTGGGCGAACAACAACAATATCAAAGCTGATTATCCTGCTGAGCAAAAGCAGGCTTCCTCGGCGATGGCCGCCGCTGAAATGGAGTACGGCAATGAACGCTACACTTCAGCCAAGTCACTTGCTGAAGAAGTTTCCTCGGTATTGTCTGACGATTTCCAGGCCAAGGTGCTTGCCGATCGGAAAGCGCGCGAAGACGAAATAAAAAGGCTTGAGGAGCTTGCCAAAGCCAAGGAAGCAGCATCCGTAGCTCAGAAGAACGCTGAAGTCAGAATGGCTTGGGCAAATGAAAATAAGATCAAGGCTGATTATCCCGATGAGTATACGGCCGCGTCGAACGCCATGATCGCCTCTTATACTGCATTCGGCACTGAAAAATATGAACTTGCAACACAGAAAGCAAATGAGGTGAGCGAGATCCTGTCCGATGATTTCAAAGCCAAGGTGCAGGCTGATCGTGACGCTGAAAAAGCCAGGCTGGAACAGCTCGCCAAAGACAAGGCTGCGGCCGATCCCGCGATGGCCGATGCCAGAAACCGGATTGCCTGGGCAAACAACAACAATATCAAGGCAGAGTATCCTGCTGAATACAAGCAGGCTTCCTCAGCGATGACCGCTGCCGAAATGTCCTATAACAATGAACGCTATGTTCCTGCCAAAGCTCTCGCAGAAGAAGTTTCCACTGTTCTCTCCGATGATTTCCAGGCCAAGGTACAGGCTGCTCGTCAGCTCGCCAAAGACAAGGCTGCGGCCGATCCCGCGATGGCCGATGCCAGAAACCGGATTGCCTGGGCAAACAACAACAATATCAAGGCAGAGTATCCTGCTGAATACAAGCAGGCTTCCTCAGCGATGACCGCTGCCGAAATGTCCTATAGCAACGAACGCTATGTTCCTGCCAAGGCTCTCGCCGAAGAAGTTTCCGGCATTCTCTCTGATGATTTCATGGCAAAAGTGCTTGCCGAAAAGAATCCGCCTCCGCCAAACCCGCTGAAAGCTGCTGCTGAACAGAATATCGCTAAAGCAAGCGACAGACTCGCTTGGGCATTATCCAAGAACGCCAAGAACAACTACCCTGAACTGCTTGCAAAGGGAAGCAGTGAACTGGACGCAGCCAAGTCAGCTTTTGCGAACAATGACTATCAGGGTGCTTCAGACAAAGCTGTAGCAGCATTCAATACCCTCAGCGCAATCGCTGAATTCGCACCCCTGCCTGCAAAATACACCGTGCGGCTGATTCCGGAAAGGCGAGACTGCCTGTGGAGAATCGCGGAATACCCGTTCATCTACAACAACCCGCTCAAATGGCCGGTGCTCTATGAGGCGAATAAAAAGACCTTCAAGGATCCGTCCAACCCGAACCTGATTTTCCCGGGCCAGGTCCTGCAGATTCCGAGTATCAAGGGAGAAAAACGCGACGGCATGTGGGATCCGAAAAAGACCTACCAGCCGCTGGCAAAATAAAAAACCGACAAATAAAAAAGGCTGTCCGGAATTCCGGACAGCCTTTTTTTTCGATTCAATGCACTCCAAAGATAAATCCGCACGTATGCGGCACCGATCCCGCCCAGCCCATGGTTTAGTGAAATGACGGCGGGCTTTTGTAAACTGCTTTTAAAAGCTGAATCATCATGGCATGATCGAATGCACTGATCGTTTCACGGATCGAGTGCATTGCAAGCAGCGGATGCCCGATATCGATCGTCCTGATGCCAAGCCTGGCGGCTGACATCGGTCCGATAGTTGAGCCTGGCTGCATGTCAGCCTTCGACATATAGCGTTGTAGCGGAACCTTTTCCTGGCTCGCAAGCATGGTTATGAGGGATTCAACCTGTGAATCAGTGGCGTACCGCTGATTGGCGTTGATCTTAATCGCAGGTCCGGCACTCAGCAGGGGTGAGAGCTTTTCATCGTATTTTTCCGGGTACGCTGGATTCCAACCCTGGGCAGCATCGAGAGAAACGAAGAGCGACTGGGATGACATTCGATAAAAATCTTCAGCGGAAACACCTGTCACGATGGCAAGCCGGGCAAGAACATCCCGGACAAAGCTCGAATCAGCGCCCTGCATGGTCATGGATCCGATTTCCTCGGAGTCGAGGAAACAAGCCACCTGCCCGAACTCGTCCGGCTGAGCTGAACAGAATGCCTCCAGGATAGCATGACAGCCCGCCAGATCATCCAGATGGGGTGCATTGATAAAGTCAACACCGCTTGGTAATTGAACACCTAACATCGCTGATTTTTGCGCATCATAAAAGAACAGATCCGAAGCGACAATTTCATCCGGCGCAATATCAAAGCTCGTCTCTTCGCCGATGAACTCATAGAGCCATGAAAGCGCCGAGGATTGGGCTCCACGCTTTTCACGCTGGCAAGAAACCAGGACCGGCAGATGCTGGGCGGCATTATATTCAAAACCGCGGTTGACATCGCGGTTCAGATGGATGGCGAGATTTGGAATAATACCGACCGGCTTTCCCGAGTTGTACAAAAGGGTTTTCAAACGCCCGGGATTTTGGGAATCCCGGAGAAAGAGTCTACCCGCAAGAGCAAGCGGCCTGTCCAGCCAGGCAGAAAGGATCGCCCCGCCATAGACATCGACCCCGATCCTTACCATGCCCTGGTTTTGCTTGTGCATGCCTGGCCGAACTTTCAAGCCCGGGCTGTCGGTATGCGCACCGGCGATTACCAGCCCAGCATCTCCCATGGATTTGAGCCCGGTCCTGAATGCCACAATCGAGGTCCCGCTCCGGCAGACAAAGTACGGGGCACCAGGTTCAATCTGCCAGGACGCGGCTTCATCCAGTTCTTGCGCACCATGGGCGAGGAGATAGCTTCTGATATTGTCAGCCGCATGAAAACTGGTCGGGGAAGCGTCAAGAAACTGACACAGGTCGGTTGCGTATTCTTTCATAGTCATTCCTGTTCAAATAAAGATGGACCGTCTAGCTTTCCAGCTGTATTGACGGCGGCTGAAGCGGGATGAACCTGCCCTTCAGGAACAGGCTCATCCGCAGCAGGATCAGGATGCAGAATTGCCAGCTTTTCATGGATCTCCCGTGTTTCGGCTTTCAAGGACAACAGATTGATCTTAGCCTGAATGATTTCGGATTTGAGCATTGGATCAGCGAGAAACAGCTCTTTTTCCAGCATGGCACAGGCTTTTTTCAGTCCAAGCCCTCGTTTGAGCGCAAGAAATTTAAGCCGCGACAGAATGCAGAGATCCAACGGCGAGTATATTCGTCTGCCGAACACATCTTTTCTCGGAGCAAGGAAAGGGACTTCCTTTTCCCAGAAACGAAGGGTGGAAGCGGGCAAATCCAGAAGCTCTTCCACCTCTCCAGTCGTGTATCCTGACATACGCTTATCGGTCTCTCCAATCTTTGCGGGAAGCCTTGAGCTCCAGCATGACGGGGATCGTACCCAGGTCGAATTCCTCGCGAATCCGGTTTTTTAAAAACGAGACATAGGAATCCGCGACCGCATCCGGCCTGGTGACAAAAAATGTGAATTTTTGCGGATTCATGCTTGTCTGCAAAGCATAGCGCAATTTAAATTTGGTCCGCGGCGCAACTGGCGGCGGCGTTGTCTCCATCCATTGGGCGACAGCTTTGTTGAGCCGGGACGTCTCCACTTTTCTGCACAGTTTTGAATAGGTGGAAATGACCGTATTCATCAGTTTGTCGATGCCCTGCCCATCCTTGGCGGAAAGCGCGACGACCGGCGCCCAGGCCATCTGACCGAAAAAGTATCGAAGCTTGTCGCGGGCGGCTTCAAACGAATTCTTGATGTCCGGCATGAGATCCCATTTGTTGAGCGCGAATATGACGCCCCGCCCTTCGTCGACCGCGAATGCTGCAATTTTCTTGTCCTGATCGGTCAAGCCTTCCAGCGCATCTATCATGAGGATGACGACATCAGCCTGCGTCACGGCGGAAAGCGACCGGGTAACCGAGTAATATTCGATATTGTCATTCACTTTCTTTTTTCGGCGGATTCCAGCGGTATCCAAAACCACAACGCCTCGACCCTTCCAGGTAAATCGACCTTCGACAATATCCCTCGTTGTTCCCGGGATGTCACTGACGATGCTTCGAGATTCGCCGAGCAACACATTGAGGAGCGTGGATTTCCCGGTGTTCGGTTTGCCCATGATGGCGATCCTGATATCAGCCCGCTCAAGATCCACGGTTTTAACCGCTGAAAAATCGAGGCGGCTGACAATGGCGTCCACGAGATCTTCGATATTCCGATTATGCTCCGCTGAGATAAACAAAGTGACCGGGAATCCCCATTTCATGTGCGCCCATGCCTGATAATCGCGCTCCGGGCTGTCAGCCTTGTTGATAACCAGCAGGAGCTTGTCGCTCATGGGACGAAGCAGTTCCGCGAACTCCTCATCTTCGGGAGTGATGGATACTGCATCAACCATGAAAAGAATGAGATCTGCCCGCGACAAGATCGAAAGTGTCCGCGCGACAACCAGATCATCCAAACCTTCCCGTTCCAGCTTGAACCCGCCGGTGTCAACCAGGCGAATCCGGTGCTCGGTTCCCGGCAGAACGCACTCTTCTTCGATCGGGTCCCTGGTGACGCCGGGCGTGGGATCGGTAATCGCTCTTCGCTTATGTAAAAGCCGATTAAAAAGGGTGGACTTTCCGACGTTTGGCCTGCCGACCAAGACCACCTGCGGCAGATTTTCATAGCGAACAAGCTTTTCCGGCAAAGCTTCGTCAATTTCCTGATTATTGGCATGATCAGCGCGCAATGGCGCTTTCTGAATGCCTTCGGTCTTTCCTTTTCTGCTGCCGCTGCCGCGTCTGGATTCCGGCTTTCCCGTTTCTATTTCCTTCATTATATATCCTGCTTTACAGTGCAAATCTGTTATTGATATAGGTAAGCACCTGATTGGCGCTCGTCATTTTCATCACGGCTGATGCAATGTTTTCAGCCTCTTCCAAACTGGTGGATAAGAGCTGTTTCTTAACCGCAGGGATGGAAGCGGCGGACATGGAAAGCTCGCGCATGCCCATCCCAACCAAGACTACCGCCGCATAGGGGTCGGCAGCCATTTCGCCGCAAAGACTGACATCGATGCAGGCATGCTGGGCATTGTTAATTGTTGTCTTGATAAGCCGCAAAACCGCTGGATTGAAAGGCTCATGCAAGGCAGACACTTTTTCATTCCCCCGGTCAACAGCCATGGTGTATTGGGTAAGGTCATTCGTGCCGATGGAAAAAAAGTCCGAACTGCGTGCAAGGATGTCTGAGCAGATTGCCGCCGAAGGGACTTCGATCATAATCCCCGCTTTTATATGATCCGGCACCCTGTAGCCCTGCGCTCGGCATTCATATTTGGACTCGCCGAGCAGACCGCGCGCCTTGATAATTTCCTCCGTCGTGCTGATCATCGGGAACATGATTTTCACATCTCCGAATACGCTGGCGCGAAGTATAGCGCGAAGCTGAGTCTTGAAAATCTCTGTCTTGCTGAGGCAAAACCGAATTGCCCTCCAGCCAAGCAGAGGGTTCTTTTCGTTTTGGGCGCCTAATTCCGGTAAAACCTTGTCCCCGCCGATATCGAGGGTTCTGATAGTGACTGGTTTCCCGTTCATTCCCTCGACAACAGTTTTATATGCTTTGAACTGCTCTTCCTCACCAGGGATATGGCCGCCTAAAAAAAGGAATTCGGAGCGGAAGAGTCCAATTCCGTCAGCATTATATTCCACCGCACTTTCAACTTCTTCTGGTACTTCGATATAATGCTGACGGAATTGGA
>JAJTBL010000060.1 GCA_021286925.1 Spirochaetia bacterium
AGAACAGTTTACCCCCTGGACTATCATGGTCATGGCCCCGAGCGCTTTCTTCCTCGTAGCCATCGCCCTCTGGATAGCGAACAACTACAAGGCGGCGGCCGAAGCCAAAAAGAAGGCCAAGCCGGCAGTTCAGCCAGCGGCGCAGTCAAAATGAAAGGAGACTACCATGATTAATGCACCTGATGTCGGTTTGCTTTCACTTTTTCTCGCGAGCATCCTGACCAGCAACGTTCTGCTCGCCAACTTTCTGGGTACCTGCTCCTTCATCTCGATTTCAAAAGATTTCAAGAGTTCGATGGGGCTGGGTATCGCTGTCACCATGGTTATCGGCATCTGTTCGGCTATCTGCTGGGCAGTCCTGTATTTCATTATAAAGCCGCTCGGCATCGAATACCTGTCCTTTATCATCTTCATCATTGTCATTGCGGCGGTTGTCCAGATGCTCGAAATGATCATTGACCGCTTTTCCCCCGGGCTGTATCTGGCGCTCGGCATTTTCCTGCCGCTCATCACGGTCAACTGCGCGGTTCTCGGCGTCATCCTGTTCATGCAGATCCGCAACTACAATTTCATGCAGGCTGTCATCTTCGGATTCGGATCAGGCGCCGGCTGGTGGCTTTCAATCATGCTCCTCGCTTCCATCAGAAAGAAGCTGGATAATAACAATGCAGTGCCGGCAGGGCTGAAAGGAACTGGCATAACCCTTATCACAATCGGTTTCATGGCCATGGCATTTATTGGTTTTTCCGGCATGATAGCCGTCCAGTGATAAAGGAGCCGATCATGACACAGATTTTAATCGGTCCGCTGGCAGTCGCGATTCTTTCGACCGTGCTGGCTTTTCTTATCGCTATCATCGACAAAGTTCTGAATAATTACGGCCAGATGAAAATTTCGATCAATGGCGGGAAAAAGGTTCTGGAAGTCAAGGGCGGTTCGCCGCTTCTGGGGACCCTCGCTGCCGAAGGAATTTTCGTGCCCTCAGCCTGCGGCGGCCGCGGTTCATGCGGCGCTTGCAAATGCAAGGTAACCACGGATGTCGGACCTCATCTTCCAACGGAACTCCCCTACATGAGCCCTGCAGAAATTCAGAAAAATATCCGGCTTTCCTGCCAGATCAAGGTTCGGAAAGATCTCGAAATCGAACTTCCCGAAGAATTTTTCAGCGTCAAGAAATTCCAGACAAAAGTCGCAAGCATCAAAAATCTCACCTATGACATCAAGGAAGTTCTGCTGTCACTGCAAGATGGGCAGACTGTCGAATTTGAGGCGGGCCAATATGTTCAGCTCGTCGTTCCGCCCTATGGAGAAATATCCGAGAGCGTTCAGCGGGCTTATTCGATGTCGTCCCGGCCGCTGGACAAAACCCATATCGAATTGCTGATCCGACTGGTGCCGGGCGGCATCGCAACAACCTGGGTTCATAAATTCCTCAAGGAAGGCGACCGTGTGGAAGTTGTGGGCCCCTTCGGAGAATTCCGCATCCACGACACGCCGGCCACCATGGTCTGTGTCGCGGGCGGTTCCGGAATGGCGCCCTTCAAGAGCATGCTCTATCACATGTATGAAACCGACGCTTTCCCTGAAAAGGAAATCTGGTACTTCTTCGGCGCACGAACCACCAAAGATATGTTCTATCTGGATGAACTTGCCGAACTGGCCGCCAAATGGCCGCGATTCCATTTTGTGCCTGCGCTTTCAGAGCCGAAACCGGAAGAAAACTGGAAAGGCGATGTCGGTCTCATCACGGATGTTCTGGATCGCTACGGTCAGAGCAGCATCGACAAGTCCAAGGGATTGGAAGGCTACCTTTGCGGTTCTCCCGGCATGATCAACGCCTGCATCAACGTGATGAAGAAAAACGGCATGACGGAAGACAAGATTTATTTTGACAAGTTCGCCTGATGGATTTTGGCGGGAGGAACAGACATGAAAACAAAACCTGAAGACAGGATGGCATATGAAAAGATGCTGCCGGGAGTGCTGACCGCTCAGGGCTTTCTCGGCAATGATATCCGGCCGCTTGCAGAAATAATCATGGAAGACGAGCAGGAATTCATTCGATTGGGGCTTGATTTCGAGGATGTCGCAAACAGGCTGGAAGTGCTGAAGCAAGCCGGCGAAAAGGGCTTGGGCGAGCCGATTACCGTTGGGAAACTGCTGGTTCAGACGGGAGATGCGCGGGGGATGCTGCCCTGTCCCTGGGGCGATGGGCTGTACCATAAAAATGCAATAAGCGTCCAGCCCGCTGACAAACCGCAGGAAGCCTGTGTTGAAGGCGAAGACATGCTCATTTTTTCCGATCTTTCGATTCACTTGCTGCGGGTGCATCACTTCTGCCAGGGGCTTGGGTCGCCGTTCAGGCTTGATCCCGTGTTCCTCAAACAGCTGATTTACTAAAAGCGCTGTGTTCCGGCATGGATTTTAGCGCCTCAATTTTTTCGGACCTCAAGGACAAAGATTTCAGCGCTCAGGGGCTGATGGTGCTTGAAGGTCGAATTACCATCGAAAAAGCGCTGGAAAAGGGTATCAAGCTTGTCGGTCTTGCTTCGATTCCGGCGCGGGCTGAGGAATGGAGAACGAAGCTTGGGTCTGAAACACCGCTTATAGCGGTGCCGCAGGCAGAGCTGAGCCGAATCATCGGTTTTCCATTCCACCGCGGGAGCCTGGCACTTGCGATTCGACCTGAAATAGCAGAATTTTCCGCGATTTCCGCATGCCAGGCTGCGAACGCGCAAAAACCCTGGTTTGTCTGCCTCTGGGACATCGCCGACCCATCCAATGTTGGCGCGATAATCCGGTCAGCGGCCGCCCTGAACGCCGGCGGCATCATTCTGGGGCCGGGGACGGCTGATCCCTTGTACCGAAAGGCCATCAGAGCCTCGATGGGAAACGTTTTCGCCCTTCCGCTCTTTTCACTGCATGAAAAAACTCTGGAAGATCTGGGTTCCGCCGGCGTCTATCGAATTGCCGGCGCATTGTCCGCAAAAGCAGTGTCCCTTCCTAAAGCCTGCCAATTGAGTCGAGGCAGATTGCCCGCCATTTTGCTGGTGGGCAATGAAGGCTACGGTCTGCCCGAGAAGGTCCTGTCTGCCTGTGACCTTGAAGTTTTCATACCGATGGCCGGCGGCGTCGATTCGCTGAATGTTGCCGCCGCCTCAGCCATTCTGATGTACGAGCTTTTCGCCTGAGCCTTGGATTTCGGCACAAGGTTGGAAACACTGCTTATTCCAGCCGGCACTTGGCACAAGGTTGGAAACACTACTATTGATCCGTCACAATCACGGCGATGAGTGAAAGATCTTCCCCGCCGTCAGCTTCAATACTGTGTTTTGCTCCGCCTGTCGTAATCACCACATCGCCCGGTTTCACTTTCTTCAGCGTACCATTGTCATTCACTGTTCCCGAGCCTCTGGTAATGAGATAGTACTCGGTTTCATGGAGGTGCTCGTGCTCTCCGATGCTCGCCCCCGCCGGGATGAGGATTTCAGCCAGCACCCGGAGATGCTGCTGCAAAGGCTTTGCCCCAAGGTTTGTAACACTGCAGACACCCTTCCCGCCCCGCATCTGAGGACGAGCTTCAACGTCCATATCCTTTCTTTCCAGTACCATGACCCGCTCCTTTCTCTGATATCGAATTCGAGTATATACTCGAACCATGAATGACCGAAAGCCAGGCAGCAAAAGAGCCCAGACTGAGCGCAAGCCTTCAAGACCCCTAAACCATCTGCATGGCAACGCGCCTGCGCCATCACATCAGGGGAATAATGCCCGACCCCGCCGCCCAAACTCGAGATTTTTCGAAATTATATATGAAGACAGCGACGTGATCGTCGTCGAAAAACCCGAAGGCTTGCCGGTCATCGCGCCAGAAGGGTCGCGCGGCAAATCGCTGTATGATCTCATCACCCGGCACATTCAGAAGCGAAACCCGCACGGAAGAGCGGCGCTTGTTCACCGCCTCGACCGGGACACTTCCGGTGTCATGATATTCGCCAAAAATCCGCAAACCAAAAAAATATTGATGGACAACTGGAATTCGATGATCACACGGCGGGCATACACCGCGCTGATTGAGGGCCAGCTCCCAGCAGAAGAAGGTATCCTCGATTCCTGGCTGATGGAAAACCGTGCCGGCCAGGTCTATGAAGTGCCAGCCGGCACTCAAGGCGCCCTTCGAGCCATTACCCGATGGAAAGTGCTGAAAACCTCACCGAAATTCAGCCTTATCGAACTCGAGCTGGAAACCGGTCGGAAACACCAGATACGCGCCCAGCTTTCCGCCGCTGGACATCCGGTTGCCGGTGACAGCCGCTATGGCGCCCGCACCAACCCCTGCGGACGCCTCTGCCTGCATGCATGCGCGCTGGAATTCGAACATCCCAGAAACCACGCACTCATGCGCTTTGAAAGTCAATACCCTGAAGAGTTTTATCCTAACCGCCGAAGGAACTGAATTTCACTTTACAGCTAAGTAAAGACAGTCTATAGTTTTTTAAAAGAACCTATGGAACCATTAAAGTTCAACCTAGTCAGCGGCTTGTGGCTTCTCTTTGCCATTCCCGTCCTCATCAATGCGCGGAGAAGTTTGAGCAGAGCGGAGGTTCGCGGTTCACGCGCTTTCGGCTTTCTCAATCTTTCAATCGCCTGGTACCTGGTCTTTGCCGCTTTAGAACTCATGAGCAGAACCATCGAGCAGGTCCTGTTCTTCACGCATCTCGAATACCTTGCGCTCTGTGCGTTTCCATTGGAAATACTGGCTTTTACCTTTAGCTTTCTGGACATCGAATTTAAGCTAAAAAAGCTGGTTTTATTTGCTGCCGGCATATTTTCCGCCGCTGTTCTGTTTCTGCAATGGACTACAGCCCGTCATAATCTTTTCTACGCCAACCCGCGGCTCATTCCTTATCAGGACCTTCTGGTTATCAAATTTGAAAAAGGCCCGATCTATTTTCTGTGGGTCGTAGTTTTATTAATGGTCATAACATCCGCAGCTCTGCTGTTCATTCAAAGAACTTATCATTCACGCGGTCTTGTTAAAAAGCAGCTGCTCATCATTTCCGCCGCGATGTGTCTGCCGCTGATTGTCTCACTTCTCTATGTTTTCCAGGCCATACCGATACCTTACGATTTCAATCTCTTTTCCTACATCCTGATCAGCATCCTTACATCCTATGCCTTATTCAGGGCGAAAATGCTGGAGTTCGCACCGGTCAGCGATGATAAGGTTTTTGAATTTTTACGCGAAGGCTGCATGATACTCGATGAACATCATACAATCATCAATATCAACAAGGCCGCGGTAGAGTTGCTTCCTAATATTGGAGAAAAGCTGATCGGGAAAACTGTCCAGCAAGCACTGCCTACCTGCGAGAGCCTGATCGCGTCCCTTTCCAATGATGTTCCGGCAACTGTTGAATGGGATAGCTCCGTTTTCGGAGGCCCCGAACATCTGACCATAAAAACATCACCGATTAAAACAAAGGCAGGGCAGCTTGAAGGCTGGCTCATCACCATGGAAAATACCAATGAACGGTTTCAGCTTCTCGAGGAGCTTCAGCATTTTGCAACCCATGACGATCTGACTGAGCTGTATAATCGCCGATTTTTCTTCGAACAGGTGCGCAAACTGCTCGACACTGCTGCGTCGCAGCCGCTTACCGTCGCTTTCATGATGATTGATGTTGACGATTTCAAGACAATCAATGATTCATTGGGGCATCATGCGGGCGATAGAGTTCTGCAGGCGATCGCTGGCTGTATTGTTCAGAACAGCCTTCCAGACAGCCTTGCATGCAGATTTGGAGGCGATGAATTTTTGCTGTTACTGCCGGGCCTCAACGCGACAGCGGGGATTGAGGAAGCGATCAAACTCAGAAGGGCGATTTCCGAAATGGAAAGCCGGGGCGACAGTATTGCGCCGATTACGGTCAGCATCGGGGTAGCCGCAGCTTCCATCTCGACTGCCGAAGATATCGATATGCTCATTTCGGCGGCTGACAAAGCAATGTACAAGGCAAAACGCGCAGGGAAAAATCAGGCAGCAAGCCAGGAAACCCTTGTCACGCAAACGCCGAAACCGCGGAATTAAAAACCCTCAGGCATTGCCTGCGGAATCATCCGAATCAATCGAGTCAAGCAATGGCGGCCGGCTTCCGGTCACGCCGGGATTCCGCATGACATCCCTCGGTTTTGAACCTTGAGCTGGCCCGACAATACCTCGCTCTTCCATCAGTTCAACCAGCCGTGCAGCGCGGTTGTAGCCGATTTTCAAGCGGCGCTGAATAAAAGAAGCGCTCGCCTTTCCCTGCTGAAGCACAATTTCGAGCGCCTTTTCAAACAGCGGATCGCCGTCGCCGTCATCAAAAAGCCCTGGCTCGGCATTTTCTTCGTCTTCATCATAGAAAATCTCGTCATCGATATATTCCGGCTCGCCGAGCGTTTTGACATGTTCCACAGCACGCTCCACTTCTTCTTCCGAAACGAAAGCGCCCTGCATTCGAACAGGGAATGGATCCTGGGCCCCCGAAAACAGCATATCACCGCGCCCTAAAAGTTTTTCAGCCCCGACCATGTCGATAATGATGCGGCTGTCGAACTTGCTGGCCACCATGAAGGCGATGCGCGAAGGGATGTTCGCTTTTATCAGGCCAGTAATGACATCGATGCTCGGCCGCTGAGTGGCCAGAACCAGGTGAATGCCTACGGCGCGGGACATGGCAGCAAGCCGTGCCAGCGTCGATTCAAGTTCTTTTCCAGTCTGCGCCATCAGGTCGGCAAATTCATCAATAATGACGACAATATAGGGCAGTTTTTCCTGCGCGAGCCCTTTTTCCTTGATTTTCCGGTTGAACGAACGAATATCGCGGACTCCTGCCTTGTCGAGCATGGAATACCGGCGCTCCATTTCGCAGATACAGTACTGCAGAGCCTGGAACGCACGCTTGGACTCGGTAACGACGGGTGTCAGCAAGTGCGGAATGTCATTGTAGAGTTTCAATTCGACTATTTTGGGATCGATCAGCAAAAGCTTGACTTCTTCCGGCGAGCGGCGGTACAGAACGGACAGGATAATCGCATTGACACAGACGGATTTTCCGGAACCAGTAGCCCCGGCGATAAGAAGGTGCGGAGTCTGTGTCAGGTCGATAAACTGAACTTCGCCGGCTATATCTTTGCCAAGCGCGACCGGAATTTCCATTTTTGCCGATTTGAATTGCTCATGCTCGATGATTTCACGCAGAGAAACAATGGCGCGCCGGTCATTCGGCACTTCGATGCCGACCGCGTGTTTGCCGGGAATCGGCGCAACGATACGCACACTGGAAGCCGCGAGCCGGAGGGCGATGTTGTCGGAAAGATTGGTGATTTTGGAAATCTTGACTCCATGCGCCGGCAGAATTTCGAACATGGTAATAACAGGGCCTTTTCGAATGCCGGTGACTTCGGCTTCAATATTGAATTCGGCAAGGGTTTCGCGAAGCACTTCGGCATTACGCCTGGTTTTGTCATCGATAATCCAGTACTGGCCGTCGGGATAGGTGTTGAGGATGCCATCGACGGGAACGGTATAGGGCTTCAGGGCTTTTCGCTCGAGTATTTTTTTGATGATGTCCTGCTTATGGCTGTCATCGGCACCTGGGTCATTGCCGTGCCCCTCTGCAATTGCCTGAGGCGGCACCGAGGTAAATTCGATTTCCTTGCCATTGGCGTCAAGTTTTGTCTGAACGAGTATGGCGGGATTTTCGGGTTTCGGGCTCGGGCTGACAGGCGCAGATGGTCCAGAGCTGGCCGGCGTTCGCATTGACGCTTGCGCCGCGGCTGTTTGGGACGAAGGTGCTATCGATGATGACAATTCGCGATCCGGAGGCGTGACAGGTTTTGGGTCAGTCGCTGAACTTAGCGAACCTTCATACTCGGAATTGAGCGATTTCATGGCGCCGACGGGTTTCAGGGTAGGCAGGTCGAAATCGAAGGAGTTGGCTGCCAGGGCTTGCGCCTCCCTGAGCTGTTTTTCAGCTTTGGTTCTTTTACCCCTCCAGTCGGCAAACCATTGCTGGAGGCGCAGTTTCGCTCGCACGAAGAAGGACTCGCGCTTTTGTATCGCTTTGGTTTTCCGCGCGGAAGTTTCAGATTTGGCCGCGGCTGCTCCTTTTGCACCGCCATTTTCCTTCAGATTCAGCCATTCATTGAGCTTGGCATATCCCAGAAAAACCAGAACCAGGGAAAGCGCGAACAGAAAACCGACGCCTGCATACAGCGATGAAAGGCCAACCGCAGCAAAAACCGGGTGATTCTCAAAAAAGGCGCCAGGTTCGGTCGAGAGCCTGGCAAAGGCTGTCAGCACCAGGAAGGGGAGCGCAGAAGCACCGAGAAAATACGTCAGACGGGGATAAAATTTCGGTAAAACAATCAGAACGGCAGCACAGGCAAGCCAGAGCGGCAAAAAAAAGCCAGCCCAGGAAAACCGGATCAAAATCTGTTTCCCAAGACCATTCAAGAAAGCCCAGCCTTGCGGCCATTTGAGCGCAAGTAGAAGAGAGAGAACAAGGTAAGCGGCGGCAAGCGCCACCAGAAGGGCGATCACGTTCGACGGCGAGGACCACAGCGTCGTTTCGCGCTT
>JAJTBL010000061.1 GCA_021286925.1 Spirochaetia bacterium
CCTTGGTCGCTGCCGGCAGTGCTTTGATGCTTTCAAATTCTTTAACTTTTTGGAGCTTGAATTGCATGGAAGCCTGAACTTTTTTCAGGGCGCTTTCATCCGGATCGACAACCAGCAATCCTTTATCACCATCGACAATAACCTTTGTACCCATTTTGAGATCATTCATGAAGGGGCCGAGGCCAAGAACCGCTGGAATTTCAAAGGCGCGGGCGAGGATTGCCGCATGGCTTGTCCTGCCTCCGGCTTCTGTCGCAATACCTTTGACATGACGCCGCGCCATGCCAACCATATCGGAAGGCAAGAGATCATGGGCCACAATGATGACATCATCCTGCAAATCCGCGAGGTTGATTCTTTCCCGCTTCAAGAGATGCCCGAGCAAACGCCGGGTTACATCATGAACATCGGATACTCGCTCCTGCATATACGGGTCATTGGAGGCAGAAAGCTGGTCAACCATCTCTCTCGCCAGTGCAAAAACGATGCTTTCGACATTCATCAAGGTGCTGTACAGATCGTGCTTCACTCGTTCGGCAACATCCGGATCGCCCAGCATGAGCAGATGCGCATCAAAAATCGCAGCCTGGCTTTCGCCGGCTTCTTTAAAAGCACGGTCACGAAGCAGTTCGACTTCCTTTTTAGCAGCTGAAACAGCATTGCTGAAACGCTCCAGCTCCGCTTCAACCGTTTCGCTCGAGATGGGATATGTCGGTACGTTATCCGTCACTTCATCATAAAAAAGGAAGGCAAAACCTGAAGCCATGCCTGGCGACGCGGCGATTCCATGAATTTCTCTCATATCGGATAACTGTAGCAGATAATTGTATAATCGTCAAATAAGGCGGAAAGAGCACGGACCTCAGGTTTGCAGAAAAATGCTCAATTTACGGGAGCACATTGGCAGGATTGACCGCTTTCCCGTTTTTAAAGATGGTAAAATGCACATGCGGCCCGGTGCTGTAGCCTGTATTACCCGACAAAGCTATGCGCGAGCCCTTGGTAACATATTGCCCTTCTTGTACAAGGATTGAAGAGGTATGAGCGTACAAGGTCTTCCAGCCGCCTGCGTGCGATAAAATCACAAATTTTCCCATTATTGGCGAATATCCGGTCTCAACGACCGTGCCCTCCATAGCAGCTCCAATCGGCGTGCCTGTCGGCACACCAATATCAATGCCATTGTGAAGCGAATTCCTGCCTGAAAAAGGATCTCTTCGCCAGCCAAACCACGATGTTATGATACCACGAACCGGCCATTTGAAGAGATCGCCTGAAATCTCGCGCAGTTGAGCTTTGGGAAGCTTGGCGTCAGGAAGAAACAGCACTTTTTCGGAAGAAAAATCTGTTTTCAGAAGATTGTTCGCTTCAATCAGCTTATCTTCGGAAATTTCGAATTTTTTAGCGATAGCAGCAACGGTTTCGCCGGTTTTAGCGGTATAAACAATACCGGACATATTTGGAAGCTTCAGCAGCTGCCCAGGCTTGAGGCCTTTCGCTGACTGAATACCATTGACGCTGATAATGGTATCGGTTGTCAAATCGTTGGAATCAGCGATACCGGAAATTGTATCACCTTTCTGCACCTGATAGACCGTATAAAACAATCCCTGGCTCGCATTGTCCTCTTCTGGGCCTATGGTTTCCGAAGCTTTTCCTTCCATATCGATACTGCCTTTGGCGAATTCGGGACCAGGCTGGGGACGGAAACTGGAACCAAGCAGGGTGATGAGACAGACTAAGGCAAAGAGCGTGCGTTTCAGTGTCGAACCGCTTGCGAAAAGCAGAATTATTTCATTTTGCCAATGGCTTCGGTTCCGTCTCACATCGCTCCCCTGAAAAAAGTTTCTCGCGCATTATAGTGATTTGCACCATGGAATGCAAGGAAAATTTTTCAACCCTGAAAATTGCACCAGAAGAAAGGGCAAAAAACGAGCAGAAGGAAAAAGCCGGCCCCGGTCTGCCTTGCGTAACCATGACGCCTCATATATGCTTTTATATCATGAACTTCCTGAAAAAACCACTTTTTCGCACTTTTTTTGCTTTCATTGTGCTTTTTCTCACAGCCGGTATCTGTTCAGCGCTGGAGCTCAAGACCGACAATTACACTATCACGACTGAAGCAGTCTCAAGCCCTGGATTTGCGCTGGTCAGCATCAAGTCCGATGTCAGCGATACCCTCATTCAGATTGATAATGTGCCCATAGGGATGAGTCCATGGAGCGGCAAACTCACTCCTGGGAATCATGTCATCAATCTTTCTGCTCCGGATCATTATAACCTGCAGTTTCTCCTGACATGTCAGGAAAACACGAAATATACGATATCGTGCACGCTTGACCCTTTTACAGGATTTCTGGATATCACCATCAGCCCTGAAGACGCTGAGCTCTACCTGGATGGCGCCAAGATTACTGATCATTTTCGGGAAGTACCGGTTGGATACCATACGATTTCTGCGAGAAAATTCGGTTTTGATGAAAAATCATTGAAAGTCCTGGTGCTGCGGGGAAAAGTCAGCCGGGTTGCCCTGGTGTTGGCATCATCTTCTTTCAGTGTGAGGGATTTCAGGCTGAGCAGGATTCTGTTCAATCCCGGCAACCGCGGGCTTTTCGGCACCACGACCCTCGCCTTTACAGTCACAGCACCAGGCTATGGCAGAATCGAAATCAGGGATTCCGCGGGAAACCTGATTTTCCAGTACACGCTCCTTTTGTTTACAACCTGGGCTCAGTCGTTTTCCTGGAACGGCGAAACCGAGACTGGGCCCGCACCGGACGGAACCTATACAGCCCGCCTTTTGCTCTGGCCGGAAAAAAAGCCAGAATTATCAGCCGTGCAGAGCGGTCAAGCCGCTCAATCTGCCCAGGCTTCAGCCGCTTCGAGCGCTCAATCCCCCCTGACACCTGGTGAACTCAAGCAGATAGAATCTTCGGAACAGGCATCGATTGTGCAGGAAATCAGCTTCCGGATTGACCGGAGCCAGATTATTGCACCAGCCGGCTATGAAAACGCAAGGACAGGGCTGGCTTTTATTTCGAGTCCGTCAATGCAGGAATTGCCGGTTTTCGGGCTGGATATTGGCGGCATAATCGGATATGGCGCCGCTTCCGCCAGCGCAGGAGTCGGGCTCTCTGGCGGCATCCGGCTGGGGAGCAGTGCCGCTCTGGGCTTTGCGGGCTCCTTCTTTGGAAACGGCGACGCTGGTCTGTCGGCTTCGCTGAACGGGGCTGTGCTGAAAAGCCCAAACTGGGATGCCGCCGTCTCGGCGCGTTATGAAATTGCCGATTTCAGCAATTCCGGCGGGATCATATCGAACAATCTCGAATTGACTATCCCGCTCGCGCTTAAAACCGGAGCCGTGCGCTTTGGGCTGGAACCGGGAATTCGGCTTAACCTGGATGACGCTTCGATAGCGCCGCAGACGGGCGCCGGCCTCTGGTACCGGTCGCCTTCGCTGTTTGCCGGGTTTTCCGCCCAGCAAGTCTTTGCGCCGGGAGGCATCGCCAGCGACACAAACCCTCTCAGCTTGGCCATTGATGCTAAGTATATGCTGAATCGAGTGCCGCTAACCCTGGGGCTGAGGCTTTCCGCCGCCATGACTCCAGAGTTGGCAAGGCTCCAAGCCTTTCTTGGCATGGGGTTTGCTTTTTAATCCAACCAACTGCCGTATGAGGAAACTATGAGTACAGACGCCTTTGATGTATCGATAGAACGATGTCCGGCCTATCAGCAGGATTCCGTTGAACGAGCGATTGCGAGCGCCGCTGAAAAAGCGGGCTTCCCCTCAATTGATGGGAAAACCATTCTGGTAAAGCCGAACATTCTGAACGCCTCGGCCCCTGAAAAAGCAGTGACGACTCATCCTGTTTTTCTCGCTGCCATCCTGCGGTTTTTGCGGGAAAAGGGAGCGGGCAGGATTATCGTCGGAGACTCCCCGGGATTTCAGCCAGGAAGCAGTGCCGGCAAGACCGCCGGGCTGTATCAGGTTGCTCTTGACGTGAACGCTGAATGGAATGAATTTAAGCAGGGGAGCTTGCATCAGGCTCCTGCTGGCAAGCTGGTCAAGAGTTTCGTGCTGGCTGATGTGCTGGAAACCTGCGACATGGTGGTCAATCTTCCCAAACTGAAAACCCATCGGCTGATGAACTACACCGGCGCTATGAAGAACCTATTCGGCCTTATTCCGGGACTCGCCAAAAGCGCCATGCATCTGCGCTATCCGGACAAAGAGCAGTTCGGGACAATGCTGGTGGATCTTGCCCTTTCGGTCGTTCCGACCTTTACCTTCATGGATGCGATTGTCGCGATGGAAGGCGAAGGCCCGGGCAACGGGACACCGTATCCGCTGGGGCTGGTACTCGCATCGGCAAGCATGCCGCTTATCGATTGGACTGCGGCCAGCATTATCGGCTACAAGCCAGAGAAAATCCCCTACCTTGCGGACGCGATGCAGAGAATCGGGAAAAATCCCGAAAATCCGGAGTATTCCTGCGGTCCGGAGAGTGTACAGACTGTCCGCGCAGAGAATTTCAAGCTTCTTCCGTATGAAATGGCACATCCGTCTGCCCTCAAGGCTTTGCCGGGCTTTTTGCAGAAGCTGGCAGTATCGGCAACCATGCGGCGGCCCATTTTTCACGAAAAAAAGTGCATTGGGTGCTCTGCATGTGTTAAAATATGTCCAGGGAAGGCATTGGTTCTGGATAGAAAGGCATCTGGAATCAACAAAATCCTCATCGATGATGCCGCCTGCATTACGTGCTTCTGCTGTCATGAAGTCTGTCCGGTCAATGCCATCTCGGCGGGAAAGGTCCTGCACCGCCCAAGGAGGGACAGAAAACTGCCATGAGCCAATTCAATTTGCATGAATTTCTCGATTTCGGTTCTCTTGAAGACTATGAACGGCTGGATTTTCCAGCCCCGGAAAAGCACGACGGCCGGCTCCTGCCTGATCCTGCCGTCCTGCGGGAGCTTGCGAACCGGGCTTTTACCGAGATTGCGTACCGGTATCCGCGCGGGCACCTGGAAAAACTGGCGAAAATATTAAAGGATAAGGCCGCGGCTGAGGCGGAAAAGTTCGTGGCGGCAAGTCTTCTGAGAAATGCTGCCATCGCTGCGGAAGGGTTCTACCCCATGTGCCAGGACACCGGGACCGCGCTCATCTATGCCTGGCGGGGCAGCGGACTCAGCGGCGGAGCCGCAGATGAAGCGGCATGGCTGGCAGCAGGCGCTTCAGCAGCATACACGCGCAATTTATTGCGGCTCTCTCAACTCGGGCCGCTCACCATGCTTGAAGAAAAAAACACTCAAGACAACCTGCCGGCGGGTGTCGATATTCGATCCGTACCGGGAAATGAATACCGCTTCCTTTTTGCGGCGAAAGGCGGCGGTTCGACATCGCGCCTCTCGCTGAGCATGGAATCGCCTTCGATCTTGAAAGAGGAGCGGCTGAAAGCCGTTGTTGCAGAACGAATTAAAAAACTGGGCGCGGCGGGCTGTCCGCCTTATACAATCGGCATGGTTCTGGGCGGCACCTCACCATCGCAAACCATGTACGCACTCGAGCTGGCGGTGTACGGTCTGCTCGACAAACTTCCAACCGTGGAAATGGAACGGACAGCCGCAATCTTTGCCGATTTGCTCCCGGACGGAAAAACTCCCGGGGAAACCAAAGCATCCGCTCAGCATGGTTTTCTGCCCGGAACGGGTATTCGTTCAATTGAATGGGAAGAGATCCTCTATGAGTTGGGAGTTCAGACGGGCATTGGCGCTCAGTGGGGCGGACGGCACCTCGCCCTAGAAACCAGAGCAATCCGCTTTTCCCGGCATGCAGCCAATCTGCCGCTGGCTATCGGGATTTCCTGTTCGGCACATCGGAAAGCGCGGGCAGTCATGAACGAACAGGGATGGTTCCTGGAAAAACTCGAATCCGATCCTGCCCGATTCCTCCCAGCCTCGATGGAAGTATTGCCCGGCGCTGTTGAAATCGATCTCGACACAGCACAGGAAAAGTGGCTTGAAAAACTGCGCTCCCTCGCATCAGGAACTCCCGTCCTTCTTTCCGGTACCGTCACGATTGCCCGCGACGCGGCACACGCGCGCCTCGAAACCATGGTAAAAAGCGGCGTCCCGATTCCTCATTATTTTAGAGAGCATCCGATTTTCTATGCCGGCCCGACAGAACCGCTTCCTGGCATACCATCAGGCTCTTTCGGCCCTACAACTGCTAGCAGAATGGACAGCTACCTGGATTTTTTCATGGAGAAGGGCGCGTCCCTGGTAACAATCGCGAAAGGCAACCGCAGCGAGGAGGCTCAGCATGCCATACGGAAGGCGCGCGGCGTCTACCTTGCCGCAATCGGCGGCGCAGCTGCGCTCACAGCCCGCGAGCATGTCCGTGAATCACGGATTGTGGATTTCGCCGACCTCGGCATGGAAGCAGTAAGGCTTGTTCGACTCGAACGGCTGCCGGTCATGGTAGTGATTGACGCTTCCGGACGCTCTCTTTATGCTTGATTCATGATAAAAACAGCGTTCAAGGGAACACAGACAAGCATCCGCTTCGGCATCAGCTATGTCATGCTATTTGCTATTTACGGTATTTCCTCACCTTATCTGCAATTGATGATTAGGCGGCTGGGGTACGCGCCATCCGCTGTCGGCATATTTCTCGGTCTTTTCGAACTGATTGGCATAACCGGCCCCATCGTGCTGGCACGAAATGCGGACTTTCGGGGGGCGTACAAACCCTATTTGATCGCATCTGGGCTGATGATTCTTGCCGGACTTGCAACGCTAGTGCCATTCAGAATTCCTGTCATAACGATCATAAGCCTCAGCCTTCTGTCGCTTGGGCTCAAAACACCGATACCAGTTCTCGACGCTGCCCTCTTCAGAGCAATCGACACAACGGCGGCGCCGGAATCCCGCGGTTTGAATTATAATCTGCTGCGTTCCCTCGGCTCCGCTGGCTTTGTCATCGTAACCCTGATTGTGCAGAGCATCCCGGGTTTTGACTCGACAGGCTCGAAAACCATGGCTCTGTATATGGGTATTCTGACTGCCTTCTATCTCGGCGGCCTGCTATTCCTGCCGGGCAACGGCGCCTCCCAGCCAGCAGCTCACAAGGAAAAGTTTTCCTTTGCCTGGATTGATTCGGTTTTCATCACCGGCATTCTTGTCATCGCTCTGGGCAGGCTGGCGATGGCTGCTGTTGGTTCGTTTTTTTCCCTGTATCTGACTGAAGAATTAAAATGGCACGCGGTAGGCGCGATGTGGGCATTATCCGCGACCGCTGAAATACCTTTTATCGCGCTTTCATGGAAATTCATCAAAAAAAACAGCCCCATGACCGCCATCGCCATATCTTCATCGGCGATTATTGTCCGGCTCCTGATCTACGCACTGTTTCCGAGCCCGGCGGGGGCGATCGCGGGTCAGTTGCTGCACTCGCTCTGCTATGGGCTTTTTCAGCCTGCGGCTATAGTCTTTGTAAGCCTGAAAACACCGCCTGAAAAAAGAGCGACAGGCATGGCGATTTTCATGGGTTTCGGCGTCGGTTTGCCGGCATTTGTCGGAAGCGCGCTGGGCGGAAGGATTGTTGAACTGCTGGGATACCGCGGGCTCTTCGGCGGCTACACACTGTTTGCGGCCGCGAGCCTTCTGGTTTTCTATAAAAACAGGAAATTGCTCACCGCGGTAAAATAAATGTTACAAATCGATGCGTATGCCGCGCTTTAAAAGAGCTTTTTCCGCCATGAAAAGGGCAGTTGCCATCAGAGCATGCCGGTATTCGCCCTCCCCCATCATGTTCCGCACTTCGGAAGCAGGGACCAATACCGCATCGACAATTTCATGCTCGTCAAGATTGCGGTCAACAGCGGGAGTGGGATCCAAAGCAAGGAAAATATGGAAGTGATTGGACTGAATGGCGGGATTGGGAAACACATCAGCAACCTGCGTGACATCCTTCGAAACCCAGCCGGTTTCCTCGGCTAACTCGCGCTGAGCCGCCTCAATCGGCGCCTCATCAGGCTCGATGACCCCGCCCGGGAATTCGAGGCTGATGGCATCCGCGCCATGGCGGTATTGGCGCACCATCAGAAAACTGCCGCCTTTTTCAGATCGAACGAGCGGAACCACGACTGCCCAATCGCGGGATTCCAGAACGGAAAAAGTTCCCTGACGGCCATCAGGCCCTCTGCTGGTTTTTTCAAACACGGTAAAAATATGTCCGCGATACGCTTCTCTTTTATCTACCGTCTGCCACAGAATACTGCCGCTGCCGTCACCTGCAACCATTTTTTCCTCCGCCTGCGATCATGCTAGCCTATTTTGATATTTTCAATCAAGCTGAAAGCTGGTATCCTTGATACAGCGACACATTCAGCTTTGGAAAGGCAGGAAACAATGGAATTCGAAATCCCCGATTTTTTCAAAACCCTTGAACCTTCAATCACCGTCTGCGATAAAAACTATATCCTCATCTACATGAATGACAAGGCTGTCGCGTCCTACCGCGACGCGGGCGGGAAAGCCTTGCTGGGCCAGGATATC
>JAJTBL010000062.1 GCA_021286925.1 Spirochaetia bacterium
AGGCGGAATGGCGCTGGTAGGAAAAATACTCGAAAAAATTGGCTTTTGTAAGAATTCTGAACAAGGTACTCCCCGCCCCATTCTCTGCCAGCATCGATACCCCCTCCTCTTGAGGCGACATCTATGCTGGCAGAGAATGGTCATATTCCCGTGCATCATGCACAAACGTCAACCCGATTTTGCAGAGACAACGAAATATGGTATAGTTGAAACATGGATCATCGCGAGCGCCATGCGAGGCTTTTCAATCGCATCGCCATACCCTATAGCTGGTTTTTTGCCGGCCAGACGCGATCGTATGCCCAATGTTTCGATATCGGAAGACGAGCCCTTCCGTCGCCGCACGGTAAGCGGGCGCTCGATATCGGCTGCGGCACAGGAGCCTTCACTTCTGCGCTTCGGGCTGAAGGCTGGGACGTAGAAGGCATCGATGTGGCTCAAGAAATGATTGCGCAGGCAGCAAAATCCGGACTTCGCTGTTCGGTGGTTGATATCCTCGGTGCGCATGGCATAGCCGATGCATCATTCGATCTCGTGAGCGCTGCATATGTCGCTCATGGCCTGCCTCTGGAAGACCGGCTTATCCTCTATCGCGAATGCAGAAGAATCAGCCGGGATACCGTGCTGTTTCATGATTACAGCGAGCACAAGCGCCTTCTCACCAGCATCGTCGAATATCTCGAAGGCGGCGACTATTTCAACTTCATTCGTACGGTCCGGCAGGAATTGGCTGAGAATTTTTCGGCTGTAACAGTGCTGAGCGTCGGGCCGCAGAGCGCGTGGTATGTGTGCAAGGTATGACGGGGCGAATCGAATGAATGCAGGCTATTTATCCTGCGCCCCCGAATCAAGACCGCGAACGGGCAAAGGATACGGTGGTCAAGACAAGTGGGCTCACGAGACTGCCTCAAATCCGATCGATTCCTGTCACAGTCGGTCAGTTCACTCCATTTTTCCCGACTAGATTGTTGGCGGCGCTATCATGGATCGGAGAGTGTGCGGAGCGGTGAAACTCATCGTCACCGCAGGCCGGTCGTTCCGCCAAAAAAGTGACAGGTACCAGCGTGGCCATATCAAATCATCGAAAACCCCTATCGAATCAGCACAGCACAATCACAGTGCCTGGCAGTCTGCACAGGACAGAATCAACACCTGGATCATTGCATGAACACACAAGCAACCCTGCCATGAAAAGGCAAAAAGCAGTATACTGCTAGCATGGAGGCTCAACAATGAATAACCCTGGACCAATGCCACAGCGCACCTATAAAGGTAATGATGCACTTTCAATTATCGGCTTTGGCGGCATTGTTGTCTGTTCGGTTTCCCAGAAGGAAGCGAACCGCTATGTGGCAGAAGCCGTAGACCTCGGAATTAATTATTTTGATGTAGCTCCCAGCTATTTTGATGGAGAGGCTGAAAAAAAACTTGGCAATGCCCTCCAGCCTTGGCGCAAGAACGTATTCCTGGCCTGCAAAACCACCCGGCGGGACGCAACCGGAGCCAGGTTAGAACTGGAAACATCCCTTAAACGGGCTCATACGGATCATTTTGACCTCTACCAATTTCATGCAGTTACCACGCTCGACGAGGTCTCCCAGATACTTGGCCCAGGCGGTGCAGCAGAAACCTTCATCAAGGCGAAAGAGGCTGGCCTTGTCCGCTACCTGGGCTTTTCCGCTCACTCGGCAGAGGCAGCCCTGGCCCTCTTGGACCAGTTTCCCGTGGATTCGGTGCTGTTTCCTCTTAATGTGGTGAGCATAAAGCGAGGGAATTTTGGGCTTCAGATACTGGAAAAAGCCAAAGAAAAAGGAGCAGCCAGGCTTGCTCTAAAAGCTCTTGCCTATACACCCTGGCAGGAAGGAGAAATCCATACCTACAGCAAAGCTTGGTATAAACCGATAGAAGATCCAGCTCTCCAGGATATGGCTCTTCGCTACACGCTGGGACTCGATATCACTGCCGCCATCCCCCCAGGCCACTTTGAGCTATACAGGAGGGCCGTGGAGATTGCCAGCCAATTCAAGCCCCTTACCCGGGAGGAGGAGAACGCCCTGGATCAGGCCATTGTTGGGCTCACCCCCTTGTTCCCGTTAAAGGAATAGAGGAAACCGTCTCGCAGCGCTTCGGCTGCGGGATAGCCCAAATCAGGCCCGATTCGCCTGCCCATGCGGGGGATGGAATATTCAAAATAGATCGAGCCGGCATGCCGTTGCAGCACTTCTTTCAATATTCGTATTTCTTCTTTCCATGATTCCTTTTGGGTCTGTTCATCGGTAAATTCGCTGTTTGCCGAGAGTATTCCGAGAATCTCATGCGGTGAGGAACGGCAGAATTCTGCTATTCAGCTGGAATAGTATGCCCGGTTCATAAATTTCCACACATATTAAATATAGATAATGCTACAGTAGAACCAATACCTGATATTGTCAATCTTGAATCATTCAATTGGATTCTGCGGGAGGGCTGCCTGCTGCGTCGCTGATTTCTTGGTTTGTGCCCCCGCCGCAGTTGACTCACGGCGCCTGCATGAACACAATGGGACCCATGCTTGTAGAAAAACGGTTTCGCACATTGTATGCCACGCTGTTCTCTGTCTTTACCCTGTTTGGTGCTTCCATGACGGTTGTCGGCGCGACATTGCCAAAGATTATTACAGATTTTCAGTGGTCCTATGCTGTCGCGGGCACAGTCATCGCAGCTAACTCGATTGGCTATCTACTCTCTACCTATCTGGCTGGGCTCATGCAGGCGGCATGGGGTGTCAGAATTTCCTTAAGCACGAGTCTGCTGCTGATCAGTTCAGGACTTGCCTTGTTCGCGGCTTCGCCGGATCCTGCGCTCAATATCCTGCTCTATTTTTTGGTTGGTCTGGGGCATGGGGGAATTGAGTTGGCGGTGGATTGGTCGACGCTCAGAATGGAAGGGCCTGGCGGCGGCCGCGCAATGAATATGATGCATGGAGCCTTTTCCATCGGAGCTTTCGCAGGTCCCTTGATAATCGCGGTACTCATCAGTATTTCGCTGCCATGGACATACATTTATCGGGGCGTAAGCTTCCTGTTTTTTGTCCTGCTCATTGTTGTCCAGTTTCTGCCGCTGAAGGAGTTGGGGAAGGATCGCGGCCATGCTCCAGGCCAGCGGCGGAGAGACTTGTTCCGGCATCCTGCTTACTGGCTCGGCTTTTTTGCGCTGTTTGTTTATGTCGGGGTTGAGCTTGGTGTTTCCAACTGGATTGGGGAATATTTTGTCACTGTGTTTGGCGCTTCAGTGCCGACCGGCTCATTCATGGTTTCACTGTTTTGGGCAGGACTGCTGGCAGGGAGGTTTGGGGTCCCGGTGTTCCTGCGCTCAAAGGCACGAGGGAAGGTGCTTGTCGCTCTTTCGGTTCTGATGGCTGGTTCGATTATTATTCTTGCGCTCACCGGTATCTGGGCACGCGGATCCGTGATTGTGCCTGCGGCCATTTTGGTAATCCTGGCCGGATTGGGCTGTTCTGTTGTTTACCCGACCGTGATGAGCATCGTGGGGGATCTCTTCCCGAATACGCAGAGTGAGGCAGTGGGATTTGCCGCAATGGGAGGCGGTACAGGCTCCTTCGTTTTTCCGTATCTCATGTCCGCGCTTTCGGCAGCCTGGGGCATCCGGAGCGGTTTTCTGACCTACGCGGTTTTCTCTCTGGCTGTTGTAGCTGTGAACATGGCGTTGGTGCGGGCGGAGCGGAAGTATGGTGAATCTTCAAAATAGCAAAGGTGGACTATCAAGATAACCGTATTCTTTGAGCAACCTCCCGGAATTTTGCATTTTACCTGTTCCGCACCTGTTTTTCAGACTGCACGGTGGAGAGCGCCCACTGAGCTGGCAGAAAAAAGTGAAAAAATTGGGGCGCGGACCCCTTTTTTTCTTGGTCGAGATTTCGTATAGTGGGGCTGTTGCGGCGCCGAAAGGCTTAATCGGGAAGCTGGTGAAATGCCGGCACGCCCCCAGGCACTGTAAGAAGACCATAGCCGTGTCAGCGGCCACTGCGAAAGCGGGAAGGCTCTGGCGAGCGTTGGCTGTCTTCGAGTCAGGAGACCGACCGCACGGCCGCGTCATGCGCGCGGATATCGTCTGATTATTCACTGGGTGTTGAATAATGAAGAAAACCGCACGTTTTTCTCCTTCAAATCCAGTTTTATTCCGCTGACATGCCTGCCCGCGCCCTCATGGTGCAAGGCACAGCCTCGTCGGTTGGCAAGAGCCTCATCGCCGCCGCACTCTGCAGGATTTTTGCGCGCAGAGGTCTGCGAGTCGTTCCGTTCAAGGCGCAGAACATGTCCAACAATGCCGCCGCCCTGCCTGATGGCGGGGAAATCGGCCGGGCGCAGTATCTGCAAGCGCTCGCTGCCCGCACCATTCCAAGCCCTGACATGAATCCGATTCTGCTCAAGCCCGAAACTGATGCGAAAAGCCAGGTTATTGTGCTGGGCAAGCGATGGGAGACGCTTGGCGCCCGGGATTACTACCGCAGCAAGCCCCAGCTCTGGGACGTGGTAAAAGCGGCATATCGACGCCTCGCCGATGCTGCTGATCTGGTGGTGATTGAGGGTGCCGGAAGTCCTGCTGAAATCAACCTGGCTGAATCCGATATGGTGAACATGGCCATGGCGAGGTTTGCCGAAGCGCCAGTCATCCTGGTGGCGGATATCGACCCGGGCGGGGTTTTCGCGCAGGTTGTGGGGACGCTGGCTTTGCTGAAGCCCGAAGATCGGGCGCGCGTCAAAGGTGTTCTGATCAACAAGTTCCGCGGCGATAAAAAACTGCTGGAGCCGGGGCTTGTCATGCTGGAACAGTTGACGGGCGTTCCGGTTCTCGGGGTGGTTCCGATGCTGAACGATTTGGATTTGCCGGACGAAGATAGCGCATCGCTGGAGAGAAAACCCCCGAAGCTGCGGCGCGCTTATAAGGAAAACCCCCCAAGCGGAATGAATGACGGCACCTTTGACGCCGCCGGCCAGCTCCTCGATATTGCGATTATTCGATTGCCCCATATTTCGAATTTTGATGATTTCGACCCCCTCCTCGGCGAGCCTGCAGTACAAATTCGATATGTAGAAAAACCGGAACATCTGGGCTGTCCTGATGTTGTCATCGTGCCGGGCACCAAGGCGACCATGGCGGACCTGGCCTGTATGAAAGCGCGCGGTTTCGATATCGGGCTCAAATGGCTGGTGCAGACAGGTACGCGGATTATCGGTATCTGCGGCGGATATCAGATGCTCGGCACCTTTATCCGCGACCCGCTCGGGCTGGAAAGCATGACAACCGTGATGGACGGAATCGGGCTTTTGCCCGTCTACACGGTCTTTTCTGAAGAAAAATCCGTATGCCCGCGCCAGGGGATCCTGGCTGGCGATTTGCCGGGACAGCTTCGGGCGCTTGCAGGACTGCCGGTCGCGGGCTACGAAATTCATTCGGGGCGGACGACGGTTCTCGGACAGCATCTGATCGACACCGCAGACGGTGGCTTCGATGGGGCTTGTGCGCATGACGGCCGGATTTGGGGCACCTATTTTCATGGCATTTTCGCCTCGGACCGATTCAGAACTGCATGGCTCGCCTCGTTCGGGATAAACGCCCGCGAGAAAGACTATCGGGCGCGGCTGGAAGCATCGCTGGAACGCCTCGCCGACGCGGTGGAGGCGGAACTCGATATGAAATACCTGATGCATGAAATTTTGCATATGGAGGATGAAGGATGGTTTTGCTGACAAGGACATGTGCGGCGATAGAGCCGCTGGATGCAAAAAGCCAGGAGGCTGTGCTGGCGCACCAGGCGAGGCTGACCAAGCCCGCAGGCAGCCTGGGGCGGCTTGAGGCGCTTTCGGTTCAGCTTGCGGGGATTCAGAGGACTAAGACGCCGCGCGCGGAACAGGGCGCGGTGCTGGTTATGGCGGCTGACCATGGTGTCTGCCAGGAAGGGGTGAGCGCGTTTCCGCAGGAAGTGACGGCGCAGATGGTGCACAACTTTGTGGCAGGCGGAGCCGCGATCAATGTACTGGGCAGACTCGCGGGGGCGCGCGTCGTAGTTTCCGATGTTGGCGTGGCAAGCGATTTGCCGGACGGGCTTCCAGTTCACCGGAAAAAGGTGGGGTATGGGACTAAAAACATGGCCGTGGGGCCGGCGATGAGCCGGGAAGAAGCGGTGGCGGCGGTGGAAGCCGGTATCGAGGTGTTCAATGTCGAATTTGAACGGGCGCCCTTCGATATTTGTGCCACAGGTGACATGGGGATCGGCAATACGACCGCCTCATCTGCAATCGCGTCGGTGATAACCGGAAAAAGTCCGGCTCAACTGACGGGAAGGGGCACGGGCATCGATGATGAAGCGCTCAAACGCAAGATCGCGGTGATTGAGACAGCCATCGCGAAAAATGCGCCGAATCCCGGCGATGCCATCGAAGTGCTCGCCGCGGTGGGAGGTTTTGAAATCGGGGCGCTGGCGGGGGTTATCCTGGCAGCGGCGGCGCGGCACGTCCCGGTTGTCATCGACGGCTATATTTCCGGGGCGGCAGCGCTGATAGCGGCGGGCATCGCTCCGCTTTCACGGCAGTACATGATTGCCGGACACGTTTCGGCGGATTCCGGCCATGCCGCGATGCTGGAGCATCTCGGGCTTGCGCCTTTACTCGATCTGGGCCTTCGGCTCGGGGAGGGCACCGGCGCGGCGCTTTCCATACTGCTCTGCCGGGCCGCCTGCAGAATCCTCAATGAGATGGCAACCTTCGATTCGGCCGGTGTAGCTGAAAAAGCTGAATAATAAAGAAGAAAGGAGAAGTCTGATGAAAAATTCAAAATATGCTGCGCTTGTCATGATGCTTGTGCTGATGCTGAGCGCTGTTCTGCCTTTTCAAATAGCGGCGCAGACCCAGGCTCCGGCGCAAAGCGCTGCGGTGAGCGCTGTCGATTCGCTGGGAACGCTGGTGTCGCTGGCAAAGCCTGCCGAACGGGTGGTTTCGCTGGCACCGGGAATCACGGAAGTGCTCTTTGCGATGGGTGCGGGGAAAACAGTTGTGGGCAATACAACCTACTGCGACTATCCGCAGGAAGCGCTCAGTGTTCCGAAAGTTGGGGGATTTTCAGCCAAATCGATGTCGGTAGAAAAAATTGTGGCGCTCAAGCCGGATCTGGTTGTCACCTCCGGGAAAATTCACAAAGCGGTGGCTGACGAACTGCTGAAATATGGAATCGCGATTTTCGCGTATGCACCGAACACGTTTGCCGAAATTGCCCGGGACATGGCTGCGTTGGGACGCCTGACTGGAAACCTGGAGCAGGCACGGAGCGCTGGTGCTGAAATGCTTGCCAAAATAGCCGCAGTGCAAACAAAAGTCGCAAGTATTGCAGCTGACAAGCGGATTTCCGTGTTCTGGGAAACCTATGATGAACCCCTGATGACCTGCGGCGCTTCTACCTTCCAGCACGCCATGATTGAGGCGGCGGGCGGCGTCGATATTTTTTCGGATCTGCCCGGTGCGTGGCCGACCATCAGCCAGGAAGAAGTGATCAAGCGAATGCCGCAGGTCATTGCCGGCGCTGATGACCATGGCGACAAGATGACGGTTGAGCAGGTGAGCAGGCGGCCTGGCTGGAATCTGATTCCAGCCGTGAAAAACAGCCGGATTTTCCTTCTGCCTTCCGCCTTGGTGTCCCGTCCGACGCCGCGGCTGGCGCAGGGTGTTGAGCGCATGGCGGCATATCTCTATCCAACGCTGTTCCGCTGATGAAATTTCGATTTGGAAAGCTGGCAGGGGCGGGGCTTGCGGGGCTCGCCATCAGTCTGATCTTTGTCCTCAGCCTGTCTTTGGGTTCGGTTCGGATTCCGCTGAAGGATGTCTGGATGGTGCTGATTGCGGTGCTGACAGGCAAGGCATCAGCGGTTGACCCGACAACTTTGGTTATTGTGTGGCAGCTGCGGGCAGCCCGGACAATACTTGCCGCGCTGACCGGGGCAGCTCTGGGGGGAAGCGGCGCTATCCTCCAGGGCTTGTTCCGGAATCCGCTTGCGGATCCCTATTCCCTGGGTGTTTCTTCAGGGGCTTCGCTGGGGGCTGTTATCGCGATCGCGGGAAACTGGAGTCTCGGGCTGTTTTTTATCAGCGCTGTCGAATTGTCAGCGTTTGCGGCGGCCTTGCTGACTGCCGGTCTTGTCTATCTGATAGCCCGGAGCAACCGCCGGGCATCGACCAGCGTCGCCTTGCTGTTGGCTGGCGCCGCGGTGGGTTCTTTTTTCTCAGCGCTCGTATCGCTCATTGTTTCGCTGAACGATCGCGATTTGCATACGGTGTTTTTCTGGCTTTTGGGCGGGTTCGGCGGCAAGAGCTGGCCTGATGTCGGTATCGC
>JAJTBL010000063.1 GCA_021286925.1 Spirochaetia bacterium
ATACCGAAGTTTTTCAACGCTTCCTGCGGGCGATAGAAGTTCCATGCGGTCAGTATTCCCGGAATGAGCCTTTTTGTCTATTGCGGCAAAGAGGGGCGGGAGGAGCTTTCTTCGTAATGAACTCGCTTGACATTGTTTGCAAAAAAGTATGATTATTGGAACAGAACGCTTGGACGCCATGCCGCCGAGACGTGAGGTAAATCATGAATACTTCCTTTTTGCCTCCCTGTTCGCAGGGGGCGCAATGCATCTGATTGAACTGCATTCTGTCGATTATCACTATGAAAATTCTGCTCGGCCTGCCTTGCAGGATATAAGTCTTTCCGTTAATGAAGGTGAATATCTTGCTCTGGTCGGCAACAACGGGTCTGGCAAGAGTACGCTGGTCAGACTCTTCAATGGGCTCAGACTCGCCACTTCCGGAACAGTTCTGGCCGCCGGCAAAAACCCTGCTGAGCGCGCCAACCTGCAATATATCAGAAGAACTATAACGATCGTTTTTCAATCGCCGACTGATCAGATTGTCTCGAGCTGTGTCGAGGAAGATGTGGCCTTTGGCCCTTCCAATCTCGGATTGAGCCAGGCTGAAATCGAGGTCCGGGTTCAAAAGGCGTTGCAAGCCGTCGGTCTTCTTAAGTACGCAAAACGGCCGACACGGTTTTTATCCGGCGGTCAGCAGCAAAAGCTTGCAATCGCCGGAGCGCTCGCCATGCAGCCTCGCTGTATCATTTTCGACGAAGCCACTTCCATGCTGGACCCGAAAACAAGGGCTTCCGTCCTTTCTCTGATGAAACAGCTGTCCGAACAGGGAATCGCGATAATCCATGTCACCCATGATATGGATGAAGCCATCCAGGCCTGCAGAATCATCGCGCTCGATAAAGGGCGACTTGCCTATGACGGTAAGCCGGAAGGGTTTTTTACAGCAGGTTACAAGACTCAGCCCTTGTCTCTGGCTGAATCGCTCGGTTTGGAATTGCCATCGGTGTTGAAACTGGCTCGAAACTGGGGGCTGAGGCTCCCGCTGAATTCGACCTATCAGGATATGGCGAAACAGCTTGTTGCAGCCGCAGGGCAAGGGAAGGCTGGGCATTCGGTCACCGGCGCGAATGCTGGTAACTCGTTGTCTCAAAAATCGCCCAAACCGCTCAATAATGTATCATTTTCTGCACAAACTGAAGCAATTCGATATGGCAACGTTCGATTTTCCTATCTTTCAGGCACCACGAATGAAGTTCTGGCACTTGATGATGTATCATTTTTAATACCAAAAGGTACGCTGGTAGCCTTTGTCGGCATGACAGGCTCGGGGAAATCCACCGCGCTTCAGCTTGCTAACGCACTTTTAAAGCCCGTAAGCGGTGATGTCTTCGTGTTCGGCCGGAATACCCGCGAAAAATCCGTCGACCTGAAGGCGCTTCGCATGAATGCCCCCTTTTCCATTCAAAGGCCGGAATCGGCGCTTTTTGAAGCACATGCCGCCGATGATGTCGCCTTCGGCCCCCGAAACCAGAACTTGAAGGGGCAGGCTTTGGTGCGCCGTGTCGAAACCTGGATGAATCGCGCGGGGCTTCCGTACACCGAATTTCGGGATCGATTGATAAAGACCCTGTCAGGCGGCGAAAAGCGGAAGCTTGCGCTTGCAGGCGTTTTCGCGCTGGAATCCGAGACGCTTCTGCTCGATGAGCCTGGTGCAGCGCTCGATCCGGGCTCTCGGGCTTCCGTTTTTTCCTTGTTGGAACATCTGCATGAGCAGGGGAAAACAATTCTTTTTGCGACGCACTCGATGGATGAAGCGATACAGGCAGACCTGGCGGCGGTTTTCAAGGACGGGCGCCTTTTGGCGTTTGGACCGCCGCGTGAGGTTTTTTACCGCGATTATGACGAATCCTGGGGCATTGACCGGCCAAGGATTGTCCAGTTTGCTTTGGCACTCGAAGCTGAGGGAGTCAATCTGCCGTATTATCCTGTTTCGGCTGAAGAAGCCTTGAGCCTTTTCGAAGCGGGGAGACTGCCATGAAAAATCTCGAATTTTTCAGGAATATCAGCATTGGGCAGTATATCGACAGCCATTCGCTGTTCCACGGCTTGCGGCCCGCCACCAAATATCTTTTACTCCTGGGCTTGATGGTGCTCGCGATCGCCGCGCCAACCCTTGCCGGCGCAGGCTTTGCCTTTTTGGCCGCTCTTGTGCTGGCTCAATTTTCAAAGGTGCCGCCTTCCTTTCTCGTGCGGTCGCTCAAGCCGATTTTCCCGGTGATTATTCTTTCCTTTATTTTGCAGTTCCTGTTCCGATGGCCCGGCGACAGTTCCGCAACGCTGATTTCGCCCGGCATTTTCAGCTTGACGGTGCGGGAATTGTGGATTGTCGCGATGATTCTGATTCGGGCTGCTGCCATGATGACCATTGTCGGCTGGTTCACTTCCATAACGACAGAAGCCGAAGCCGCCAAAGGAATCGAGGATATGGCGCGTCCTCTTTCAAGCAAAACACTTCCGATTCACCGCCTTGCCTTGGCGGTGGCGGCCGCGATTCGTTTTATCCCCATTATCGCAGGAGAACTCGAAGAAATTGTCAAAGCCCAGGCTTCGCGCGGTGCGGATTTCGGTCAGGACACCAAGGGCTTGCTGGCCAAGGCCAGAGCATATCTGCCTTTGTTTGTGCCGGTCACAATCCGGGCACTGGAGCGGGCGGAGATGCTTGCTGAAGCCATGGAGGCTCGCTGTTATACGGGAGAGGGGCAGACTGTGGCTCCCAAAACCCCGATGAAACGGTCCGAAGTGCTCATCCGGGTTTCAGTCCCTGTCATTGTCATCAGCGTCCTCGTGATGGACGTTTATTTTGTAAGCGCCTGGATTCGACCGTACTAGGCGGATACCGGGCATGGAGGTTTGTATGGACACGCAGAAAAAGGTATCTTCCGCGACATCCAATTCCTGGATGCGGAAGACGATGGTAACCGGTGCTTTGAGCGCGGTCTCAATCGCTCTGTTTTTAACCCCCTTCGGGTATATTCCTTGGCTGGCGGGGGCTTCCCTGACGGTCATGCATGTGCCTGCAATATTGGGCGGAGTGCTGGAGGGGCCGGTTGTCGGCGCGATTGTTGGCGGTATTTTCGGCGTGACGAGCCTGATAAAAGCTGCGACTGCGCCGCAGGGCCCCATCGATGTATTTTTCACCAATCCGCTAGTCTCTGTCGTTCCGAGGATGCTGGTTGGCTTTTTTGCCTGGCTTTTCTACAAATTGCTCGCCAGGTGGAATATCTATGCTGCTTCCATTGCGGCAGGCATCGGAGGCTCCATTGTCAATTCAGTGCTGGTCCTGGGCGCGCTGGTGCTGTTCGGCGCCATACCGCTCGCGGTTGCAGGCTCGGTATTTGTTGCGAACAGCCTTGTGGAGGCGGTCCTCGCCGCGGTGCTGACGCTGGGTGTCATAACAGCCTGGAAAGGTGTCGGCAATCGCAGCGGCAAGGCAAAGCTGGCTGACGAAGAATAATCTGAGGCGCGTGATATGGAAGGGCAGACGGCGGAGCTCTGAAGTCATGGTCATACTGGCTCATGGTTCCGCTTTTCTGCCCGCATACCCCGCAGGCTTTTAAGGAGAAAGGGATGATCGTTGTCGTTGATATTCGAAACAAGGTGGTGACCGTCGGCATCCTCCAGCAGGATGATGTAACAGCGGCCAAGCCCGAATCTCTGCCTGAACCGCTCAAATGGCGGAGTATCAGACGATACGGAGCATTTCATGAGAGGACTTCAGACGAGTTCAGCCAGCTCATCAGCCAGATGGTCGCGGAATTGGCACCGGCTTCAGCTTCGGCGTCCGGGCTTGTATCTCCACAAAGCGGCAGCAAAGGCCCAGAGCCGGTCGTCTGGATTTCTTCAGTCGTTCCTGCGCTGACCGGCGTGCTTGCCGCCTCGGTGGAGGCTGTCTTCAAGGTGACTCCGCACGTTGTGGGACCGGGCACCAGAACCGGCATCAAGATACGGACTGATTTCCCTTCCGAGCTTGGAACCGACCTTGTCTGCGCAGCTGCGGGGGCGAGGCGGCTGACATCCAGACCTTGCCTCATTGTCGATTTTGGAGTTGCGCTGACCATTTCAGCGGTCAATTCACGGGGTGAATTCTTGGGGGCGGCCATAACTGCCGGTCCGCGGATTGCCGCTGAAAGCCTCAGGCAGGAAACCGCCCAGCTTGTGGAGGCTAACCTCGAATTTCCCGCCAGCGCTATCGGAAAATCAACCCGGCATTCCATCTGCTCCGGTATCATGATCGGCTACACAGGGCTGGTGCGCCAGCTTCTTCTGGAAATGGGCCGGGAACTCCGTGCTGATGAAATCAAATCCGGGCTTTTGGAAATACCCGGTGCCGATACAGACAGTCTTTCCGAAATCGAAGTTATCGGCACCGGCGAGGCTGAGGGCAGAGAAATCCTGAACCGCCTGGGCTATGCCCGATTTGTCCCCAATCTCGTTCTGGAAGGTCTGGCACTTATCGCATTGAAAAAACAAGCTTCATGACATACACACCAGGCTTGACCCTGTAACGGTCGAGCGTATCAGGTCCGCAGGTTGCCGTTCCGACACCGCGCTGAGCCGCATCCAGATGAAGCCAGGGACCTGAAGAAAATGCTTGCCTGACAGCAGGCAGCTCATCCGCGTGTCTGGCCTGCCATAATATAGGGTCGGCAAAAGGCTGGACCGAGAAGGAGATTCTGCCGGCACCATGCGGAACTCGCAGGCTGAGCACGCTATTTTCAGCCTCCATCTCGAGCCAGAAAAGATCTCCCCGGTTTCCGTTTTCCTGCGGCACAATATAGGGTACCCAGAGCTCTGGTACTTTCTTTCGATAGATGCCGACAAGGGCTGATGCCTGCCGGTCCGGATAATTTTCATGCGGTCCGCGGCCGCACCAGGTTAGGCTGGTTATCGCGGGATTGAGCCGGGTCACCAGACCCACGCGCGGATACTCCGGGACCGCAGCCGTCAGAGCAAAAACGAATGCGGCTGTTGCGCCTGTGTCTGTCACTTCCCAGACTTGTTCAAAACTGCCGCAATCAAACCCGCGCTCTGTCAGCAGACGGTGCCGTGTGAACACCGAACCGGCGCTCCGCTGTTCAAAGGCTTCAAGTGCAGGTTTCAGGGCATCAAGGCCAGCATCCATCCAAGCATACATGGCCTTGCTGTCGTGGTAGAACGCGTAATCGGGGTTTCCCCTGGTGCCTTGGAAGTTTTTAAGACCATCATTCTGGGTCGGCGCTCTGAAGAGTGTCGGCACCAGCGGGGCAAGCATGAAAGACTCGCCGCCGCGCTGTCCCAGCCGTGCAAGAAAGCCGCTTTCAGAAAATTCAGCGAAGAGCGCTATGCTGTTGCCGGGCTTCTGCCCTGCGCCCGGCGCAAGGCTTTGTGCTGCGGCATGCTGTGCGCTTTGCCCGGATTTTCCAAAAGCGCGGGCAGGGGACTGGGCTGCAGAATGGGAAGAATCGAACTCATATTGTGTTTGGGCTATCTGCCTGCCTGATTCAAAAACCGCGAGAGTCAGGAAAGCCGGCGATTCAGCGAGTGCGGACTCGGCTTCTTGTGCAAGCTCGAATCGCTTCTTTTCGCCGGGAGCGAGGGCCTCAAGGACGAAGCTCCCGCGTCCTGACTGCGTTCTCGATTCAGGCTGAAGGATGGACCATGCGATTTCAAGGTTCTGAAAAGCCTCAAAATACCGCCGGCTTTCGATCTCAATGGTTATCGGAGATGCAGAGACGAGGGCAAAAGCCACAGGCTGAAACAAGTGCGCGCATTCAGCCATGGCCGGCTTTGGCGTCCTGTCAGGGAACAGCAAGCCGTCGCACACAAAGTCGAAATCACTGGGTGAATCTCCAAAGTCGCCGCCATAGCGCCACGGGGCGAGAAGATCGCTGGAAGGGCCTGGCGGACATTCGAGCGCGGGGCTGGCAATGCCGTGCCCGCCCACCAGTATCCCATGATCTGCCCATTCCCAGATAAAACCGCCTTGCAGTTTTTGGGAATTTCGAATCGCTTCCCAATAGTCGGCCAGACTGCCGTTGGAATTGCCCATGGCGTGGCTGTATTCGCACATGATCAGCGGCCTTTCATCATCAATCGATGTAGTATCCCACGCTGTGATGAGGTCGATGGAAGGGTACATGGGGCAGATTATGTCGGTTGCTGCTTTGCCCCGGGCGAGGCTTTGCAGGGTGTAGGGCGTCTGCCCCCATTCTGGTCTGACGGCGCCTTCGTAATGCAAGGGGCGCCTCGGATCGAAGGCCCGCAGATATGCCGCGCAGGCGTCGTGATTCGGCCCGTATCCTGATTCATTGCCCAGGGACCAGACGATAACCGAAGGATGATTGCGGTCGCGCACTGCCATCCGGCTGACGCGGGTCATGAAAGCATTCAGCCACTCCGGGCTTCTGCAGAGGACGTCGTAATACGCATGCGCTTCGATATTCGCCTCATCGAAAAGGTAGATGCCATAGCGATCGCACAGCTCGTACCAGCGTTCATCATTGGGATAGTGCGAACAGCGGACCGCGTTGAAATGATGGCGTTTTAGCAGTTCTATATCTTTGAGCATGAGAGAAAGCGGCAAACTGCGGCCTGAAGTTTCGGAAAACTCATGACGGTTGACACCCTGGATCAGCACGCGTTTGCCATTGATGAGCAAGGCGTTTTTTTCGACTGTGACGGTTCTGAAACCACAGCTGACAGCGACGCAATCCCGTTCTGCTCCGTGGTTCAGCTCAATGACAACATGGTACAAGCAGGGTTTTTCATGCGACCAGCGCTGGATGCCATGCACGTGCATCGCGGCGGAGTATTTCCAGCCAGTAGAACGAAAAGCCCCATCGGCACGGATTGCCGCAGAATCGATAAATCCGCCATCCTGGTCGTAGAGCGATACGGTAATCGTGTCATCGGAACCGGGTGCCGCGCCGTTATTTTTTGCGGTGATGGAGGTTTCGATTCGAATTTCGCCTTCGCTTGAATCTGCGGACAGGACCAGCGGTTCGACATGGACATCGTGAATATGCCGAACTGGCAAAGCCTGCAGATACAGGGCTCGATGGAGTCCGCCCAGCCACCATTGATCCTGATCCTCCACGAAACTTGCGTCCGAATACTGGATAACCATGAGTGCAAGCAGGTTTTCGGCGCCCGGTTTTGCGCAATCGGTCACATCAAAATCGGCCGGCAGCCTCGAGTCTTTGGAGAAGCCGACATACCGGCCATTCATCCAGACATGAACAACGCTCTCCGCGCTTCCAATATGCAGGATAAGGCGCTTTTCCGCCCAGTCCTGCGGGATGACTATGCTGTTTCGATACAGCCCGACCGGATTTTTACAAGGCGGCTGCGGTGCGTCGGCTTTGAATGGCATGAGCACGTTGGTATAGTGCGGTGCTCCGAGGCTTTTTTCGCCATATCCCTGCAGAGCCCAACTGCCTGGCACCTCGATGGTCCCAATATCATGCGTTTCATATCCAGGAAGAAAAAATTGGGAAGCCAAGCCTTCTTCCGGGGAATAGCAGAGTTTGAATTCCCACGTGCCGCAGAGTGAAAGCACCTGCGAACCGCTGGCGGGCACTTCATTCCATTTCCCAATGCGGCCTTCAGGACCCGCAAGCGCATCTTTCAATGCGTCCTGCGGGCTTGCAAAATGGTATTGGACACTGCTGATGGGCAGACGATTCAGCTCCTGAATGCCCGGGCTATGCACGGAAGCGCTGAGCAGGGTTTGCGTCAAAGCCTTTTCGCTGTTCATGCTCAGCCCTTTTCCGCCCCGACAGTCAGACCGGATATAAAGTACTTCTGGAACATTAAAAATACGACCAGCGGCACAATGGCGGCGATGATGGAGCCGGCGGCTACCATATTGTAGTTGGTGATGAACTCGCCTTGCATGTTCGCAAGCCCCAGGGTTACCGGTTTGAGTTTATCCTGTTGGAGGAGTATCAAAGACCAGAGCAGGTCATTCCAAATCCAGGTGAATTCAAGGACGGAAAGCGCTGCCATGGAAGAAATCGACAGGGGCAGTATGATTTTGCGGTAGATATAGAAGTCGTTGGCGCCATCGATACGCGGTGCTTCAATCAGGCTGAAAGGAATCTGCTTCATGAAGTTGCGAAGAAAGAAGGTGCAGAATCCCAACTGAAAAGCTATGTGAAAGAGGATGACGCCGGGGAAGGTATTGATCAGCCCGACTGAATCCGAAAAGCGGTAAACCGGGATCATCAGCATTTGAAAGGGAATGAGCATGCCCGCGATAAAAGTGATTAGAATGGGCTTGTTCATTCTGAATTTATAAAAGGCGAGAGCGAAG
>JAJTBL010000064.1 GCA_021286925.1 Spirochaetia bacterium
AGGAAGTTTTGATGGAACGTTTGGCAGCAATGTTTCAACCAGAGTGCGCTTTTTGCGGTTATTTGGAGCTTGGTTGGGATTCGTACCTGATTGACCTTATGCCATAGATTAGGTGCGGCTAGCGCCTCGATAAAGACCTATGGCTGAGGCTGGCTTAATTCGACCAGAGGGAAAATATACAAGGTTCGTGACACTAACTTCGCACCACAGTTACATCATCAAGGATTTCTTCAATAGGTTGTGACTGTAAAGGTCACCGAATCCGAATAGGTGCCAGGTTCAAGGAAGTCGAGATTCTGGATACCGAATTTAACATAATAGCTGGCAAGTCCTGGTGGTGCATTAGTAACAAGTGTGACAGTTCCAAGATCAAGCGAATAGGTCGTACCAGCGAAGCTGAATGTATAAGGGATCTGATCGGTATCAGATAGATAAAGCTTACCAGCATGCTCAGAAGCAGCGGTAATCCAAAACGAACGATTGGACTCCACTGTCAAATTGGTGCTCACCGAATAATTGCCCCCTGCGACCATTGAACCGAAATTGCAGAACTCCGGCGTGATGGTCACCTTTACTTTTGCGAGCGAAACCTCTGCCGTCACGAGTATAGAAACTGAAACACCAGTAGGAGTTCCCATTGGCAGTAACTGTGAATCGATGTAGAGCGAAAAGATGAAGGTATTCTGGTACACCCCATCGGGAACGCTTGCCCCGGTCACTGCGGGATCTACAACCGCTATAAAGTCTACGGTTCCTTCCTTTTCATTTTTTTTTATCTTCCCCGAGAGAACAGTCGTGCCAGGAATATTCGTCGTTCCAATTTCACTGGTTCCGGTTGTTGGCCGCAAGTACACTTGAAGCCAGGAGCTTGTTACATCTCCATTCAGGTAGAGCCGCCGACTCCCAACTGAAAAATCTCCAATTTTTGCTCCTGTTATGAGATAATAATAATTCAGTCTATTCCCAGTCGGTGAGCGTCCTGTTGTGATTGTCCCTGTCGACTGCACAGTTTGTATGTCGCTGTAGATCATTGTCGGAGGGGGACTTGCAGTTACCGTATAGGTTTCGGCATTGACTGAAAGTAATGCGGCGACCATGAAAGCCAGTGTCAGAGATGCTTTCCGAATTTTCCAAGCAGTTCCCGTCCGAATCCTGTCATTTTCATTTTTCAATTTTTTCACGGCAGAACCTCTCACACACGTATATTAATTATTAATTTTGAACTTTTATTATATTTCTCAATTCCAAAACGCGCAAGTTTTGCTTACATTTTTTCTCAAAACCAGCCAGGTTCAAACTCGGCTATTTTTCCTATCGAACCCTCATTTTTAATTTGATTTTTCCCCTATCCCCTTGTATATTGAAAGCTCAATAAAAGGAAGTTTTGATGGAACGTTTGATGGATACCGATGCATTCGTGATTACTGATATTGAGCAATTTACTGCGCTCTGGAGCAAAACATACAATCGCGAAGGCAAGCCAGACTGGTCACACATCATTCCGTATTATGATGAGTCGATTCATTTCAAAGACTGCATCCAGGAGGTGCGGGGCATCGAGGAATTCAAGGCTTTGACGGAGCGGCTCGCGCGTCGGTCAAACGAGCTTTCCATGGCGCTCAAGAATGCGGTCATGCTGGGCAGGCTCATCTACATGGAGTGGGAGATGACCATTCTGTATCGAAACACGAGGTCTTCGGTTATCTATGGGGCGAGCAGGATCATGCTGAGCGAACAGGGGAAAATAATCGACCAGCGGGATTACTATGATCTCTGGGGCGATATTTTCGATAATATTCCGAAGTTCAATCGGCGGTACCGATCTTTCATGAAAAAGGTTTTTGGATAAGGTATGGCAGAAAAAAAAGTCAGGCAGAGCAGGGTGCGGAAATATTGGCCGCAGTACAAGTGGTCGAATATTGCGGCGATGCTGAAAAACAATCGAATTCCTCCGAAGTTATGCGATCTCGATTTTAATGGCAAGCTGGTTGTTATCACAGGGGCGACATCAGGAATCGGCTATAAAACCGCGCGGCGATACGCTGAAGGCGGCGCTGACCTGATCGTTATCAATCGGAATCGGGAAAAATCGAGGGCGCTGTGCGAAGAAATCCAGCGTGATTTCAAGGTTCGCTGTGATGAGATAATTGCGGATTTGAGTCAGCTGGATGATATGCATCGAGCCGCGGACCAGCTTGCCGCGCTCGAGCGTCCTATCGATGTGCTGATTCACAATGCGGGTGTGTATCTCAAAAAGCGGTCAGTGACGCGGGATGGGCTGGAAACGACTTTTGCCGTTCACTTTTTATCTTCATTCATCATCAATTGGAAATTGCTGGACAAGCTGAAGCGGGAAAATCGGGCAAGAATTATTTTTGTGGGCTCGGAGGGGTATCGTTTTGCCGTGTGAGGGCTCAATCTCGATGATTTACAGTTTGAGCGCGGCGGATACTCGGGGCTGAAGGCTTATGGCTCGGCAAAGACTGCGCAACTGCTTGCGATGCATCGTTTCGCGCGGTTGTTTGCGGGTACTGACGTCTGTATCAACGCGATGCATCCGGGCATGGTCGCGACCAATACCGGCAGAGAAAATCACGCATTCTACCGCTGGTACAAAAAAAATATTCTGGATCGAAATTCACTGCCGCCCGAAGTCTCCGCACAAGCCTTATTTTATCTGGGTGTTTCGCCAGACCTGCGGGGTGTAACGGATTCATTTTTCAATCTGACAACAAAGGAAGAATTGGCTCCTCCAGCCTTGGATCTGGAGGTCGCTGACGAGTTATGGCAGAAAAGCCTTGAACTGGGGAGGCTCGCATGACAGAACAAAGCACGGTCATTGTGGTCGGCGGGGGCATTGCCGGGCTGACGGCTGCCGCGTATGCCGCAAAAAAAGGCGTCGATGTGCTGTTAATCGAAAAAAATTCGACCTGCGGCGGCTTGATCAACACCTTTGCCCGCGATGGTTTTGTGTTTGACGGCGGGGTGCGCGCGTTAGAGAGCGCAGGGATCATCAAGCCCATGCTTACCGATTTGCAGATCGATCTGCCTTCGATAAAAAGCAATGTGTCGGTGGGTATCGCAGGTGATGTGATCAATGTCGAATCCGAAGCGAATCTCGCCGATTATGAAAAACTCCTGCTTCGTTTCTATCCCGACAGCGCGGATGATATCGGCCGTCTCATGGATGCTATCAAAGAAGTTATGCGAAATATGAAAATCCTTTATGCGGTGGACAATCCGCTCTTCAAGAATTTCAAGGAGGACGGCGCGTATTTTGTTTCGAAGTATCTGCCCTGGATGTTCAAATTTCTGCTGGCGCTTCGCAAAATCGATGCGATGAAAGGGCCGGTCGAAGAATTTCTCGCGGGCATCATAAAAAATCAGTCGCTGATGGATATTGTGGACCAGCACTTTTTCGCCGCGACTCCAACTTTTTTCGCGATGAGTTATTTCTACCTTTACACGGATTATTTCTATCCGAAGGGCGGCGTCGGTACGCTGCCCGCAAAGGTTCAAGAAAAACTGCTGGCCTTTGGCGGCAGGATAAAAAATGACACGAAAATTGTTACGCTGGATCCGGCTGCGCGGCTTTTGACTGATTCCGAGGGCAATACGTATCAGTATGAACAATTAGTCTGGGCAGCTGATTTGAAGCATCTGTATTCCATCGCGGATACGAATGGTCTGCCGCAGGAAAAGGCCTCGAAAATAAAGGCTGAAAAAGATCTGCTGCTATCCCGGAAGGGCGCTGAATCCATTTTCACGCTTTTCCTGGCGGTGGATATGCCTCCTGAGGATTTTAAAAAAATCTCCCACGGGCATTTTTTCTATACGCCTTCGCCGAAGGGGCTGGGCGAAACGCACCGGAGCGAACTGCAGGGGCTTCTCAAACAGTGGGGTTCGCTCGACAAACAGACTGTTCTCGCGTGGCTGGATCGTTTCTGTGAACTCAACACCTATGAAATTTCGATTCCGGTTCTCAAGGATTCCGAAGCGGCGCCTCCCGGAAAGACGGGGATCATTGCGAGTCTTTTGTTCGAATATGAGCTGGTCCGGCGCGTCAAGGAAGATGGCTGGTATGAGGAATTCAAATCGCACCTCGAGGCGAAAATGATCGATGTTCTCAGCTCGTCCATCTACCCGGGGCTGAAGGATCATGTGCTGTTCCAATTTTCGGCGAGTCCTTTGAGCATCGAAGCGCTGGTCGGGAGTTCGGGCGGAGCGATTATCGGCTGGTCTTTCAAAGAGCCGGTGCCGGTCACATCGAGCATGCTGGGTGTCAATGATTCGATAAAAACTTCAATCCCCGGCGTTTTCAAAGCCGGGCAGTGGTCGTACAGCCCCACCGGCGTGCCAACCTCCATCATGACGGGCCGCCTGGCTGCGGATGCGGCAATTAAAGCTGCTAAGGCTATTAAGGCGAGAAAAGGCTGAGCACTGTTCAACCGCCGACAAAAAAGGCTGTTCAGCAGGGTGCTGGACAGCCTTTTTGATTCTTCTCTGCGTTACGGTGTTATAGCGTTGCAAGCGTGATGGTCAGAGTGTCTTCATAGGTACCGGCTGAAAGACCGAGGCTCGCGGCTGTCTGATAGGCGATAGCGAGGTTGTAGGTTGTCGCAGCTTGCGGCGCAGTTTTTGTCTGGACATAATCAGTGCTGAGATCAATGCCCGTTGTTGCTCCCCAAGTGAAGGTGTAGGGGTAGTCGCCGCCGCCCGCTCTCACCATTTTGCCTCCGTTTGCCGAGTGCACGGTGATTGTCCAGCTCGCCACGTTGGAGCTGATGGTCACAGAGCCGAGGGCTGCCGATGTCAGCGTTGGGTCAACCGCCTTGGTGCCTGGAATTGTTGTGGTGATGTTAAGATCCGCACCGACGACAGCTTGCAGGGTTGTACTGATTGTCGTACCCGCAAAGACAGGCAGACCGATAAACAGGACTGCCAGAACCAGCATAAAACCTTTTTTCATACACTTTCTCCTCCAGGCTTTTGCCGCGGCTGTGCCGTCGGTCAGCGCCTGAATTAATAATTTTGGTTGATTATATGTTCATAAAATTTCCATTGTCAAGAGCGAGCGTAAAAATATTCAAGTAATTTTTTATAGTATATACTTTTAGTAATGATTATTTTTATGAGCACGTATACATTATATTTTTTGTTCTTTTATATGAACATTTTAATTAAAAAAGGAGGAGGCCGCTGGCATTGAGAAATATACAATCTTCGTGACACCAGTCAGGGCAGGTGTTTCAGAGCAACTCTTTCCGGAATGGGACTGAATCAGAGGCGCCTTTTCGCGAGACACACAAAGCAGAAGCCCGGGCGGCAAGCTCAAGCGAGGCTTTCAGCCCACGGTTTTCAGAGAGCCCCGCAATAAAATAGCCAAGGAAGGTGTCGCCGGCGGCGGTGGTATCAACAGCATTGACTTTAAACGCGGGCTGGAAAATTTCCTTGCCGTTCTGAACGGCGAGCGCCCCCTTTTCACCGAGGGTGACGATGAGAAGCGCTGAAGGAAAGCGGTTTGCAAGCGTCTTGATGACCGAGCGCAGATCGGCGCTCAGAGCTGTGCTGGCGCCAGAAGGCACAGGATCCAATTGGGCAAGGGAAGCTTCTGACCGCTGGCTTGCTGAAACATTCGAAGCGGCAAGTGCGGCGGCTTCGACTTCATTAACGACGAAAATATCCACAAGATGAAGCGGATAGGCCGCTATTTCAGCAGTAAACGGAGCGGGATTAAAGACAATTTTCATCCCCCGCTGGTGCGCTTTCTGCATGATTCCGCCGATTCCGGCAATTTCATTCTGCAGAACCAGCAGGTCGCCATCGCCAAATCCGGAAAGCGCCGCGTCAATCATCGCTGCATCGATTTCCCGGTTGGCACCGCCAAAGATAAGAATGCAGTTTCGGCCAGCCCTATCCACCTGAATAATGGCATGACCGGTCGGCATGGACACCCGGCCGATCCGATCGGTTTTTACTCCCGTTTCGGCTAGGGTTCGAACCAGAAAATCACCTTCCGGCCCGATCATGCCCGCGTGAGTTACATCGAGTCCTGCACGCGCCATGGCGAGGGATTGGTTCAGCCCTTTGCCGCCGGCAAAAATCTGATGACTCGAAGCAGCTTCAGTTTCGCCGGGTTGGACAAAATGATCGACCTGATACACGTAATCGATATTCAATGAACCAAAATTCAGCACGCGCATGAGAACTCCCGGAGGGCGGCGCGAGGCCGCCCTGTAATTGAATAGATTTTACTTATTTTACCAGCTCGAGCGGAACCGGAATAGATTTTTCAACTGTTTCACCCTTGAGTTTCTTAACGGCTGTTTCAACTGCCATGGAACCGATCAAAGCAGGCTTCTGTGCAACAGTCGCCTTCATCTGACCAGCTTTGACCGCAGCAACCGCATCATCGGTCGCATCAAAGCCAATGACAACCACATCGGTGAGCTTGGCGGCTTCAAGCGCCTTTACAGCACCGAGTGCCATTTCATCGTTATGCGCGAAAACTCCCTTGATGCCTTTGTTTGCCTGAATGATGTTCTGCATAACAGTAAAGCCCTTGTCACGGTTAAAATCAGCAGGCTGGCTTGCGACGACATTGAGTTTGCCATCAACCGCCTGGTGGAATCCCGCTCCCCTATCGATAGCTGCAGAAGCTCCAGGGATACCCTGCAGTTCGACAACTTTTGCACCTTCACCGACCAGCGCGATAAGCTCTTCTCCCGCCATTTTGCCGCCAGCGACGTTGTCAGAGGCAATATGGGACAAAACTTCAGCGCCGTTGACACCGCGGTCAACCGAAATGACAGGAATTTTCGCCTTTGTGGCCTTTTCAACCATGGTCGCAGCCGCATCGCTGTTGCAGGGGTTCAGCAGGATGACGCCAACCTTTTTCTGGATGAGGTCATCAACCTGGCTCGCCTGCTTTGCAGGGTCGTCCTGGGCATCGGTTACGATCAGCTCATAGCCAAGTTCCTTGGCTTTTGCTTCCGCTCCTTCCTTCAGCGTCACGAAGAAAGGATTATTCAATGTGGAAACGGCAAGTCCGATTTTTTTGGATGACCCGCCACCACCCGCACAGCCTGTCACCAGCGCGGCAACGCTGACCAGGACAAGCACGAACACCAGAAGCTTTTTCATACCAGCTCCCTCCTTGAAGAATATGTCATTTCCTGCGATCCAAGAGGACAGCAAGAAGTATGACTGCACCTTTGACAATCTGCTGATAGAACGAAGATACTTCGAGCAAATTCAATCCGTTATTCAAAATGCCAATTATAAAAGCTCCAATGAGTGTTCCAACCATGAAGCCCCGCCCGCCCGACAGACTTGTTCCGCCGAGGACAACCGCGGCTATAGCGTCAAGCTCATAGCTTTGCCCCGCCAAAGGCTGAGCGGAATCAAGACGTGATGTTAAAACCATCCCCGCAAGTCCGGCAAAAAATCCTGATACCGCGTAGACACTTGCACGAGCTGTCTTGACAGGGAGACCGGAAAGGCGGGCTGCTTCCGGATTTCCGCCGATTGCATAGATAGTTTTCCCATAAACAGTTCGAGCAAGTAAGAACGCCGTTATTATCAAACAGGCCAGCAAAAGGATCCCCGACCATGGAACTCCAGCAATATCGCCGCGTCCTGCCGCAACAAAGATACCCTGCTTCCCAAGACCAGTGATTGGCCTTCCTTGCGTAAACACAAAGGTGGAGCCTCGAAAAATCGTCATAAATGCCATGGTTACGATAAATGGCTGTAAGTTGAACGTCGCGATAAACACACCGTTCAGAAGACCGAACACAGCGCTCATTACAAGCGCAATCAATATGGCAATGATCTGCGGCATTCCGCCTTTGAGCATTGATGCTAGCACGGCGCCTGACAGCGCGAGAATGGAGCCGACAGAAAGATCAATTCCGCCCGACAAAATGACGAAGGTCATGCCGATTGCAACAAGACCGTTCAGAGATACCTGGTTCAGGACATTCATGATATTGGAAAGCGTCAGAAAGCTCGGTGACAATATCGAAAGAAGAGCGCCCAGCCCGATTAACCCAGCAAGCGCGCCATATTTTGACCGATTAAAGCTCAGTTTTCTCATGTATACACCACTCCTGTCGCTAATGCCATAATTCTTTCCTGCGTAATATTTTCTTCAAGTATGCCCGCCTGCTCGCCCTGTCTCATGACCAGAACACGGTCACTCATCCC
>JAJTBL010000065.1 GCA_021286925.1 Spirochaetia bacterium
AGTGTCCCATCCAGATCGAAAAGAAAAGCGCGTACTGCAGTTTTGCTCACATTACGCCTTTCCATTCAATCTGGTTTTCCATCACCGTCCAGATCGGCATCCTTGCCGCCGGCCGCCTTGAACGCTTCTTCCTTTTCAGCGATTTCTCGTTCGATATTTCGAAGCTGAGCGAGCAGAGGGCTGATTTCCTGCGTACTCGATCCAATCATGGGTTCATTTTTTTCAACCAGCAGACGGTAGGTCTCGGTGCCCAGCTGGGTCATAAGGTGCTGTGCCTGTGAGCGAAGCTGGATGATTTCGAACTTCAGCTTGCCCATGACCGACCAGACCTGGGCCTGACTGCCAGCCTTCGAGATAAAATCTTTCGAAGAATCAATGCTCTTTTCAATGAATGATTTTACTTTGTCTGAAAAATCCATGAAAACCTCCCTGCTTTGGTGAGCGGTTTTATCCGCGTACAATGATTGCGCGTGACAATTTACTATAGTCTCACTATATTAAAAGGTAAAGGTTTTTGATGAGGAGGGAAAGCTATGCTGTGGTTTATCCTTGGGTTTTCGCTTTTTATGGCGTGGTGGCTGAGTTTTGCGCTGATCGCGTTTGTCAGAAAGCAAAAACCTGTTTATATCTTTTTGCTTGTATCCGCTCTTGTCTGGGGAGCCGCGGAGCTGATTCTCGCTTTTGCGTATGAAAGCCTCGCCGTGTTTCCGCTTTTTCTCGTACCCGTCGTCATCATGCTCCCCATGATGCGCATCATCAATGAATACCAGCGCGGCGTTCTGTTCCGGCTGGGCCGCATGATGGCTGTTGTCGGACCCGGCTTCAACCTGATCCTTCCGTTTGGCCTTGACGTCATGAGAACGGTGGACATGCGAACTTTTACCATCGATGTCTCAAAACAGGAAGTCATAACCCGGGACAACGTGCCGGTTATTGTTGACGCGGTCGTCTACTTCAATGTCTTTGACCCAACGCTGGCGGTCAACAAGGTCGCTGATTATACCAAGAGCACCAGCCTCCTGGCACAGACTATCCTGCGCTCGGTGCTGGGACAGCATGAACTGGATGAGATGCTTGCCAAACGTGCCGAATTGGGCCAGATTCTAAAAGAACTGCTGGACGAAGCGACTGATCCCTGGGGTATCAAGGTGACCGCTGTCGAGATTAAGGCGGTCGAACTGGCAGAGACAATGAAGCGGGCAATGGCGCGGCAGGCAGAAGCTGAGCGGGAGCGAAGGGCCAAGGTCATTGCGGCAGAAGGCGAACTCCAAGCCAGCGAAAAACTTGCGCAGGCAGCGACTGTCATGTCAGGCGCGCCGTCAAGCCTTCAGCTTCGATATCTGCAGACTCTTTCAGAAATCGCGGTGGAAAAGAATTCTACCATTATTTTCCCGCTTCCCATGGAAATACTGAAGTATTTTTCAGCCGAGAAAAAGGAGTGATATCGGAATGCGCTGTCCTCATTGCGGAAGTCTTGATGATAAAGTGATCGATTCGCGGAGCTTGGCGAATGGTGAAGCCATACGGCGCAGGCGTGAATGTCTTTCCTGCGGGCTTCGATTTACAAGCTATGAGCGAATTGAAGAAAAACAGCTTTTGGTTATCAAACGCGATGGGAGACGGGAGCCTTTTGAACGTTCCAAAGTTGAGCGCGGGCTTATCCGGGCGCTTGAAAAACGGCCTGTTTCTCAGATGTCCATAGAGAACCTCATCAATGAGATTGAAGATGAGGCGGCGCAGGCGGCGAAAGCAACGAACGAAGTTTCTTCGGAACTTATCGGCAATCTGGTGCTCAGCAAGCTCTACAGGCTGGATAAAGTTGCCTATATCCGTTTCGCTTCCGTATATCGAAAATATGAGACGCCGGACGAGTTTATGCGGGAAATCGAACTGCTCGAAAAAAACAAGCAGGATCAATAAAAAAATGGCGCCTTGCAGGGCGCCATTTTTATTGCCGAACCAAGCAGATTATTCTTCTTCAGCTTCTGCTGTCTTGAATGCCTGAGCAGCTTTGATGACATCGTCAGCGATTTTACCGGTGATGGGCGAGTAGTGTGAGAACTCCACTTCATACGAACCGGTGCCGGAAGTCATCGAGCGAAGGTCTATGGCGTAGCGCAGAAGTTCAGCTTGCGGAACTTGGGCATCGATTTCGACAATGCCGCCGCCGATGGGATTTTGACCTGATATCTTGCCTCGCCGTCCTGAAAGATCCGACATGACATCACCGAGATTTTTTTCTTCGACATAAACCGTCAGGTTCATGATAGGCTCAAGCAGTACAGGGTTAGCCTGCCGCATGGCTTCGCGGAAAGCGCCGCGTGCCGCCAGCTTGAAGGCCATTTCCGAGGAGTCAACGGGATGCTCTTTACCATCGACAATGGCAGTCTTGACGTCGACAACCGGATATCCGGCGACAACACCGGCTTCCATGGCTTGGTGAATACCTTTTTCGATGCCAGGCATGAATCCCTTGGAGACCGCGCCGCCGAAGACCTTGTTTTCAAACTCATAACCCTTGCCGCGTTCCAGCGGTTCGATATCAAAAACAACCCGACCGTACTGGCCATGGCCGCCCGACTGTTTTTTGTGGGTATATTCCGCACTGGCCTTTTTTGTGATCGTTTCGCGGTAGGCGACGCGCGGAATCCGGGTTTCAGCGGCAATTTTCGACTGAGACTTTATTTTGTCCAGAATCATGTTGATCTGAAGCTCGCCCATGCCGGCAATAACCGTTTCCTTGGTTTCAGTATTATAATTGACTTGGAAAGTCAGGTCTTCCTCGGCTGCCTTCAGCAGAAGTTCGTTGAGCTTGTCTTCCTCTTTCTTGTTGATCGCTGAAATCGCGAGCATGTGAACCGGCGTCGGCAGTTTTAACGGTTTGTAGGCAAAAGGCTTGTCCCAGGCTGAAATTGTATCGTTTGTCTTTAGAGATGCCGACTTGGCGATAATGCCAATATCCCCCGCGGGAAGACTTGCAACTTCCTCAAGCTTCTTGCCCTGCGCGGTGTAGAGCTTGGAGAGCCGCTCTTTGCGAGAATCTCGAACATTTACAACATCGAGTTCCGGTACAAGGGCTCCGGTTATCACTTTGACAAAGGAAAGGCGGCCTGAGAATTGATCAATCTGGGTTTTGATGACCATTGCTGAGGCAGGCTTTGCCGGGTCAACGGCAATCTGAATTTCCTTGCCTTCTGCGTCAGTGACTTCTTCAGGTGCGAGATCCTTCGGATTGGGAGCTGAAGCGACAATGAAATCAAGCAGTGCGGTGACGCCTGAATTTTTATTGCCTGCACCTGCGAAAGCAGGCACTATCTTGGCAAGCGCAAGCGCTTTTTTCAGACCTGAGAGCATTTCATCCTGACTCAATTCACCTTCAGTCAGATATTTTTCCATCAACTCGTCACTGCCTTCCGCGGCCGCTTCGAAAAGCTGAGTTCGTGCGGCTTCGTAGGCGTCTTTGTATTCAGCTGGAATCTCGGACGCGACTTCTTTCTGATCATGTGAAGCTGGCTTTACATAGGCCTTCGCGTTGATGACGTCGATGACACCATTGAAATCTGCGCCTTCACCCATCGGGATGGTGACAGGTACCGGAGCCATACGGAATTTGGCTTTGATATCCTCGAGGGCATTCTGGAAGGAAGCGCGTTCTTCATCCATTTTCGCGATGAAAACCATGCGCGGTTTTGACCTGGAATCAAGATTGCGCCACAATTTGATAGTTTCGATCTGTACACCGGTGCGTGCGTCAACCAGTAGGAGCGCGCTTTCGCAAGCCCTGAATGAAAGAATTACTTCACCGACAAAATCCGAAGATCCCGGAGTGTCCAGGAAATTTATCTTGGTGTCTTTATAGGTACAATGAGTAAGGCTAGAGCGAACTGATATCTTCCGAGCGATTTCATCTTCACCATAATCACTGACCGTCTTTCCAGATTCGACAGTCTCCGGCTTGGATATCACTCCGCCCTGAAAGAGGATGTGCTCAAGCAAGGTTGTTTTTCCGGTACCGCCATGCCCGGCTATGGCAAGATTTCTGATCTGTTCTGTTGAGAACGACATACGTACTCCTTACAGGGTGGATAAATAAGGTGGATTCCTATTTTTTCACAAGGAAACTGAAGTATTATAGACTAAAAATTCCAGCTGTCAACAGCCGAATCTTGGAAAAATGTATTGACAAGGCGCTTAATTTCAGACTAGCGTACCGTTTGTCAAACCGGGACGTAGCCTAGGGGCTAAGGCGTCTGCTTTGGGAGCAGAAGATCGGAGGTTCAAATCCTCTCGTCCCGAATAGGGGATGCAAGGATACTCCGGTTAGACCGCATGCTTGCGTTCCTCCGTTTGCGCGGGATCATAGCTCAACTGGATAGAGCAACTGCCTTCTAAGCAGTAGGTCGCCCGTTCGAGTCGGGCTGGTCCCATAAAGAATTACATAAATACAAGGCTTATAAAATGCTCCTGTTACCAGATTACTGTTACTGGACTCGGGAGGTAATGAATTATTCTTGCACGTTTGAATCCAATCAGCCCCCGCCGACCGGCAAATAGATAAAAAGCTTGTCCCCATCTTTCAGCGGCTGGTCGTGACCGGTGCGCGTTCCGTTGATGATGGGCAGGACGTATTTGAGATAGGAACCTTTGAGGCCGAGGCGGGAAAAGACTTCACCCGCGGTTGTGCCGTCGGGCAGTTCCATGGCGGAGCCGGATTTTATCGAGTCGATTTCCAGAAATCCCAGATATTCAACCGTGATTTTCAAAAAGACCTCCCGAAAGCATGAAAAGCATAAAAAAGAGTCGGCGGCGCGTCAATGGTCAGGGTGAAGATTGCGAATTTTTTTGCATGGTTGCTCGGACAAGGGAATCACAGCGCTCGTTGTCGGGAATGCCCGCATGACCCTCGACCCACAGAAATTCAGGCTGAAGCTCGGTGACAAGCTCGTCAAGGCGCATCCAGAGTTCCTGATTTTTGACAGGCTGGCGCGCGCTTGTTTTCCAGCCGCGGGACTTCCAGCCTGCAATCCAGGAGGTGATGCCGTTTTTGACATATTGCGAGTCGGTATGGATTTTGATCGGCGAAAGGACCCATGAGGGCGGGCGGGCTGATTGCGCGGCTACTGCGCAGCGACGCTTACGGATAAAGCTGAGTGCCTGGATAACCGCTTCGAGTTCCATGCGATTGTTGGTGGTTTCAGGCGAAAAGCCTGAATCCTCGCGGAGCCGGTCGCGGTACCGCATGACATAAGCCCAGGCACCCGGCCCCGGATTGCCGGAACATCCGCCATCGGTGTAGATGATTATTTCGTCCATCAACAGCTACTATGCCAGTAAAACCGGGGAAAAGCTAGCCAAGGCATGCCCAAAAGCATCGCGCTTTTGAAAGACAACGCGCGCCTAGAGCGTAATCCGCGCACCCAGTGTCAGGCTTCCCGTGGCAAGATAATTGGCGGTTTCATTGTCCTGCGATTCGGTCCAGTACTGATCGGGATACTGGGAAATCCCTGCAGCAGAACCGCCGAGAAAGCGGGCATTGAGAAAAGCTTCGACGCCATTGGCAAAGCTTTTTCCGACACGAACCGATGCATCAAGGATCGAACCTTCAAACTGGAAGGTCGCGCCGTTGAAGAGTGCGCTGGACGCATAGATGCCGGTGGCTTCAAAGCCAGCGTAAAAATTGCCGGGAAGGCCGAACTTGCCTGCTACCGCGAGGGCGGGAACAATCCCAAGATTCTGCGAGACGGTCCGAACATCATTGCCGCTTCCGTCAAAACCGCTGAAGCGGATGGAGGCGTTTCTCAGCTGGATAGCCGCGCCGACTCCGAGGAAGTTTTCACCTTTTAAAAGGTCATAAAGATATGTTGTTCTGTAAAAAGGAAATGAATAGACAATATCGACAGGGTTGTCTTTTGCGAAGGTAATTGAATCTATCGTGAAAGCGCTTCGGGCAACTGACTGGGTAACGATTTCCAGGGGCTGATACAAAAACCGGACAGAATGGCGGTTTGCGATAAGCAGTTCAGCGCTCAGGCGGGAAAAGGGGAAAAGAATTTCCTGTCCGCCCATGGTGACAAAATTAAAGTTGGTATTCGCGGGAGCAGGCCCGACTCGATAGGTATGAGAAAAAACCTTGACCGTACCGGTTTCAGCTTCAAGGCTGACAGAGAATGCTGTTTTCTGCGCAAAGAGCAGCGCTGGAGCCAGGAAAAAAGAGAGAGCGAGCGTCAGGATAATCAATTTTTTAATACCGAATTTCATGTATTCCTCCAAAAAAGCAATAATGTTAAAATAATGAAAATTCAAAATAAAAGCAAAAAAGCAAAGCGGCGGCGCAACGAAAATTCAGCAAAAACCCGAATAACCCCACCTTTGTCTTGCCCAATCAGCTTCCAGCCGATACACTTTATAATCATGCTCAAAGAGTACAAGACCATTTTCCCATACCTTTCGAAATACAAGTACCGTTATATCGCGGGCATACTGTTTTTGATGCTCGTAGATGCGGCGCAGGTTCTGATTCCGAGGTTTGTCAAACAGGCGATCGATATCATCGCACTAGGGACGTTTTCGATTCAGGAAATTTGGAAACCGGTGCTTTCAATGCTGGCTGTCGCCCTCGTGATATCAATAGGAAGATTTCTCTGGCGGCTTTTCATCATCGGAGCCTCCCGGCAGATCGAGACCGAGATGCGGGATGCGCTTTTCAGCCATCTGCTCGATATGTCCGCTTCATTTTATCAGAAAAACAAGACTGGCGATTTGATGGCTCGGGCAACCAATGATATGAACGCGGTCCGGCAGGCGCTGGGCATGGGATTTGTCGCCTTTGTCGACGGTGTTTTCATGTCATCGATGATTCTCATCGCGATGATATCGGACAATCCTGCCGTTGCGCTCTACACCATCATTCCTTTGCCGCTGATCACCGTTCTGATATTTTTCTTCGGACGCTTGGTGGGCGGGCAGTTCAAGAAGGTGCAGGAAGTCTATTCGAAATTGTCGGATATTGCGCAGGAAACCTTGGCGGGCATGCGGGTGGTCAAGGCCTTTGTCAAGGAAAAGCATTTTTCGGATCAATTTTCGAGGGAAAACGATCATTACCGCGACGCCGTGATGGATCTTGTGAAGACTTTCGGCTTCTTCTTCCCGCTGATTTCCTTTCTTTCCGGCATCAGCACGGTTATTCTGCTGTCGGTCGGCGGCAATGCAGTGATAAAAAATCGAATGAGCCCCGGCGGCATCATCGCGATGATTTCCTATCTCGAAATGCTGGTCTGGCCGCTGATGGGGGCCGGCTTTACCGTGAATATCATCCAGCGGGGCGCTGCAAGTTTGAAGCGTATCAACGAGATCATGAACGAAAAACCGGAAATCGCCTCGGCGAGGGACACGGTTGCACAGCCGGAAAGTACCGATATAGAAATTCGAAATTTGAATTTTTCGTATCCTGGTTCATCCAGGCAAGCACTCAGCGGCATTTCCGTAAGGCTGGAGGATGGCCGGACACTCGGGATTCTCGGACGGGTAGGGTCGGGGAAATCGACCTTGCTGAAAACCCTGCCGCGGCTGGTGGATACCGAAAAAGGCAGTGTTTTTGTCGGCGGCATCGATATTTGCGAGTATGAATTAAAATCGCTCAGATCCATGTTTGGGTATGTTCCGCAAGAATCTTTCCTATTTTCCGATTCGGTCCGCGCAAACATTTGTTACGGGAAATCGGATATTTCGGAAAAGCGCTTCCGTGAGCTTGCAAGGATTGCCTCGCTAGAGCGAGATGTCAAGCTTTTCCCCGCCGGGTGGGATACGGTTGTCGGAGAAAAAGGTCTGACACTTTCAGGCGGACAAAAGCAGAGAATCGCCATAGCGCGGGCGCTTGCGCTCGATCCGCCTATTTTGATCATGGATGATGCGCTGTCGGCGGTCGATGCCGAAACCGAGGAAAAAATACTGGCCAACCTTCTGGTTGAGCGAAAAGGGAAGACGAATATCATCGTTTCCCACCGCGTATCCACCTTGCGGAATGCTGACCTTATTCTGGTGCTGGATGGCGGTCGGGTGATTCAGCTGGGCACCCATGAAGCGCTGATGGCGGAGACAGAGGGTTTTTACGCGGAAATCGCGCGTCTGCAGGAATTGGAAGCCGCAGCGGTTTCCGGAAGCAAAG
>JAJTBL010000066.1 GCA_021286925.1 Spirochaetia bacterium
CCGTTTCCCGCTGAATAAGGTAAAAGAGGCTTTCCGGACTTCGTTTTCTTCAAGCATGAAAACGCCGCTCTGCTTCTTGTAGCGCGGCTTTTTTTATTGGTAAGATACCACTAGGCTTAAAAAGATCAGCCTAGGTTACGCAGGAGTTTGTATTGATAAAATTTGCGGATGAAGCAACCATCATCGTGGCTTCAGGGAAAGGCGGTGATGGCTGTGTCGCGTTCCGGCGCGAAAAATATGTACCCATGGGCGGACCGGCAGGCGGCGATGGGGGCAAAGGCGGGGATGTGATTTTTGTTGTCAAGCGAAACCTGCGCACGCTGTCCTACCTTCGGTTCAAACAGACATTCAAAGCCCAGAATGGCATACCGGGGATGGGGAGAAACATGCACGGCAAGGATGGTGAAGATATGATCATTGCCGTTCCTCCCGGAACTATTATCAAGGATTACGACACCGGAGAAATCCTTAAAGATTTCGGCATGTCAACTTCCGGTACGGGCGCTGAGCGGGAAGGGGAGCGCTGGGTTTTCCTAAAAGGCGGAAAAGGCGGCTGGGGCAATACCCACTTTAAAAATTCAGTCAACCAGGCTCCAAAGCATGCTCAACCGGGGCAGCCCGGGCAGGAGCGCCGGCTCAAGATTGAACTCAGACTGATCGCCGACATCGGATTGGTAGGATTCCCGAATGCCGGGAAGTCAAGCCTTCTCGATGCCTTCACCAACGCGCGGCCCAAAATCGCTCCGTACCCCTTTACGACAAAAATTCCCAATCTTGGCGTTCTGACGCTTCATGACCGCGATATCATCGTCGCGGATATCCCGGGGATTATCGAAGGCGCCCATGAAGGCGCTGGCCTTGGAATTCGATTTCTAAAACACATTTCGCGTACTGCCTGCCTGGCTTTTTTAATCGACCTTGCTGACGATAACTGGAAAGAAGCCTATGGAATCCTCAAAGCCGAGCTGGCCTCGTTCTCCCGCGAACTTTCAGAAAAACCGCATATGGTTGTCGCGACAAAACTCGATCTCCCCGAAGTACAAGAGCGTTTTGAAGAATTCCGCGCCATGATCGCCGAGCCTGTTTTCGGCATTTCGGTATTTTCCGGTGAGGGGTTGGAAGATTTGAAAGAGGCTTTCTTCAATCAGGTTGTGCATCAGGAAGCGAAAAACGAACAACAAACATCCGCAGTGGATGATCTTTTCGGCCTTGAGGACGGGCCTCTCGAAGAAGGAAAGCTTGAATGAAAACCGCGGTTCTCGGCGGCTCTTTCAACCCTGTCCATATCGGGCACCTCATCCTGGCGGAAGACGTCCTGAGCCAATGTGGCTACGACCGGATTCTTTTTATTCCAGCGAACATCCCCCCGCACAAGATCATTGAAGATCCGGGCCCTGATATTCGCCTTGCAATGCTGAGAGCCGCTATCGAATGTTTTCCTGCCTTTGCCGTATCTGACTGCGAGCTGAGCCGTGAAGGCGTTTCCTACACGATTGATACCATTCGCTACCTGAAAACTGACCTTGCCATGAAAGGGCAGATGGACGCTAAGCCCGGGCTTGTAATCGGCGATGATTTGCTTGCGGGATTTTTTAACTGGAAGGAGCCGCAAGCCCTGGCCGAAGAGGCTGAAATCATTGTTGCTCACCGGCTGTATCCCTTCCGGCTCAGCCTTCCCTATCCCCATCGGTATGTTGAGAACACCCTCATCCCGATATCATCGTCTGAAGTGCGCGCACGAATCATGAGCGGAAGGGCCTGGCGCTCACTGCTCCCTCCTGCGGTGCAAGCAATAATCGAACAAAAGGGGCTGTATGGATTTTCAGCATCTTGAAGCAAACATTCTGCAGTACCTCAATCTCAATGTTAAAGAAAGCCGAAAACAGCATTCACTCAGAACCGCTGAAATGGCAGTTCGTCTGTGCGAGCGCTTTGAAGAAGATCCCAAAAGCGGTTACATCGCGGGGATCGCCCACGATATGATGAAAGATATGCCGCTTGATTTGCAATGGCAGTATGCCGAACGCCTCCATTGTATTCCTTCTGCTGACAGATTCGGATTTTCATTGCAGTCTCGTCCTGCCGGCGCCAGTTTTCTGGACAAAATTGTCCATGGGCCTGCTTCGGCTGTCTATATTTTTGAAACATGGGAAGTGGCCAATCCCGATATTCTCGAGGCAATTGCCTGTCACGCATCCGCCGCCAAAACCATGTGCCCTTTGGCAAAAATCCTCTATATTGCCGACAAGCTCGAACCCGGCCGCGCCCATGTCAGTGAAACACTGCGATTTAAAATTGACAGCCTGACGCTGGATGAGCTGTTTTTCCTCGCGCTGGAGAGCGTGGTAAGCTGGCTCAGGCTTCAGAATGCCTCTATTGCCCAAACAACCCTCGATTTATACAATAATTACACAACCAAAGCCGGAAGATGATGAAAAAGATATTCGATAAAAGCGCTATTTTGCTCTGGCTCATTATTTTGCTGTTTGCCGGATTATTGCTGGGTGGGTTTTTGTACATTCGATCCGAAAGCCTTGCTGCGCAAATTCGAACTGACAAACCAATCAGCATTTTGCTGGTCTTCGAAATGGAGAAAAAGCCGATTTCAAGCCAGCTATTGATGTTTTTCCCTGCAAAATCCAAGGCAGCCCTCGTAGATATCCCGACCAACATGGCTGTCATTTTGAAAAGCATCAAACGAATGGATCGTGTCGATTATGTTTACAAACCGCAGAATCCCAAGACCTATGTCCAGGAAATTGCAGCCTACCTCGACACCCCCATTCAAGGCTATCTGGTTTTTAGTGAAAAGAATTTGGTAAAACAGGTCGATTTGCTTGGCGGCATCCAGATTTTTATTCCTCAGATGATTCTTCAGGAGGGAAAAGATGGCATCCGTCTCCCGGGCGGCTATGTTACACTCGATGGGGATAAAGCTTTGCAATATTTGAAGTACCGGGACCCGGAGGAGACGGAAGCCGATTTTCTTGCGCGCAGGCAGAAATTCTCTCTGATGTTGATGAAGCGAATTTCCCAGAATGCCAATCTTTTGGCGTCTAAAAGCGGTGCGAACAGCATAGTTTCAGCCATGAACAGCAATTTCAGCAATCCTGCCCGGAAATTGCTGCTGGCCCAGATGGCGAAAATCGACACGGACGCTTTACTGATACAAAAAATCACCGGCATGTACAGAACCGTAGAAGACCAACAGCTTTTCTTTCCATTTTATGACGGAGAACTGGTTCGCGACATGCTGAAGCAAACCATGACAGCCATGATTTCGAGTGATTCAACGGTTTCGACCAAGAAAAGCTATACAGTCGAAATTCTCAATGGAACCCAGGAAAAGGGACTTGCCAATAGAACAAGCGACATTTTTGAAAGCTTTGGATACAATGTCGTGTCGGTCGGCAATGCTAAAACGATGGATTATGATAAGACAATCCTTATCGATCGCTACGGCGACAAGGATGCCCTTGTCGCAATCGGCAGTGTCATCAAATGCGACAATTTTGCCGATTCTGCAGCGTACACGGGGTCGGTAAAAGCGGATTTTACGATCATACTTGGAAAAGATTTTAACGGGAGGTATTGTGTTCGACAGTAAATCACTTGCGTTTGCTGCGGGAGCTCTTCTTGCTGAACATAAGGCGGAAGATGTTATTATTCTTGATTTGCGGGGTATTGCCGGCTGGACCGACTTTTTCGTCATCGCTACCTCTAATTCAAGCACGCACATGAAAGGGCTTGCCAGATTTATTGAAGAATTCATGGCTGCCGAAAAAATCCAGCCGCTCAACAAACCTGTTTTAAAAGACGATGAAAGCTGGCTGCTTGAAGATATGGGCGATGTGGTTGTCCACATCATGAGCAGGGAAGCCCGAAGTTTTTATGAGCTTGAAAAGCTCTGGTTTTCTGCGCCATCGTTTAAAATCGAGGCGGGGCAGAAATAATTCCAACTCTCGTTTTATCAATAGAAAAAGGCTGCCGCAATCCTTGGATTACGGCAGCCTTTGCTTGTCCTGAGAGCCAGAAAGCATCACTCAGGCTGTAGTTATTTATTCGTCAAGATCTTCGTAGTCGATATCGTCTTCGTCGTCGTAGTCGATATCGTCTTCATCTTCGTCAAAGTCGTCATCATCCAAATCTTCATCATCTTCGTCATCAAAATCGTCGTCGAAGTCGTCGTCATCATCGAAGTCGTCATCGTCCAGATCTTCGTCATCCTCGTCTTCAAATTCGTCAAAATCATCATCATAGCTTTCGTCAAAATGAACCGGGGACCGAAGAACAAACTCTGATTTTCCAGCCAGACCGTTGGCGATGGTGACAAGTTCATATTCGGATTCTGATCTGGTCGATGCACTTGAAATGGGGGTCATTGTTTACTCCTCCCTGCAGGAAACTGAAACGGAAATTTACGCTACCATGCGCAGAAATCAGGATATTGTCAAGACTTCTCGTGTTGTTCTGCAACGAAAATCTAAAGAGCATTGAAGATTCTGTCAACTATAAAAAGAGATAAATCGATGCTTTTTCGGGAAATTCGCTTCTTCTTTGACAAAAAGCATAAAAAGCAATACAGTCGAATCCATGAATCGTGAAATCAGCATTACAGCCTCGGCAAAAATTAATATTGGCCTAGCCGTCGGTGAGCCTTTGCCGGACGGCTATCATCCTATTGTCTCGATTTTTCAAGCGGTAAGCCTGTATGATGAGCTGACAATTCGGTGCGATGGCAGGCTCAATGGTATTAAAGTCGCGGGAGCTTTCGACTGCCTGCCGGAAAACACGACGGTTTATAAAGCCGCGAAGCTTTTTGGAGAACAGCTTGGCGAAGATATCGCTGTTGAAATTTCGGTAGAAAAGGGAATCCCCGCACGGGCAGGGATGGGAGGCGGTTCTTCTGACGCTGCGGCAGTCCTTGTTGGGCTCAATCGCCTGTACGGGAATCCCTTTGAGCAGGCTCAGCTTGCGCTGCTAGGGAAGCGGGTAGGGGCTGATGTGCCATATTTTATTGCAGGGAAAGGAACTGCATTAGTCACTGGCATCGGAGATATTGTTGAACCTCTTCGTACGAGAAACGATTTCTGGATTGTCATGGTTCTTCCGGATGTCGAGATTGCAACACCATGGGCCTATGCACAGCTTGATGCAATGCGGCGCGATGTTCGAGATGCGTTGTTTAATTCGAACCAATTTTTGGAAGCAAAGTTCAGAATGCCCAAGATGTACTATGAGGCCTTGAGGGATTGGGATTTTGTCAATGATTTTCAGGCGGTTGTGACGGCGAATTTTCCTGATCTTGTGAAAGTCCCTGAGGTTCTAAAATCTGAAGGTGCAATCCTTGTTGCTTTGACAGGGTCCGGTTCTGGCTTTTTCGGAATATTCGAGAGCCAGTCGCAGGCTGAGCGGGCTTCCAAGTCGATGAAAATACCCGGCACTCAGAAAATCATGGTGATAAAACCGCTTGAAACAACTCTAAAACTAGGGTAATATTAAAAAAGTAACTGCTTACTACAAAGGAGCGTCCTTGCCATGGAAATAACGGACATCCGCATCCGCAAGGTTCCGACCGAGGGAAAACTGAAGGCTTATGTTACTGTAACGTTTGACGAATGCTTTGTTGTGCATAATGTGAAGATCATCGAAGGAAAAAACGGAGTCTTCATTGCGATGCCCAGCAGAAGGACAAAAACCGGAGAGTACAAGGACATTGCTCATCCTATTTGTCCTGACTTTCGAACAAAGTTGCAGGAGCGAATCCTGACTGCGTACTCGACGGATGCAGGAAGCGACGATTCCGTGCCGGAGTTTGACTGATTCTCGCTCGTTTTTGCAGTTTTACTTCTCAAACATTGGGACGTCGGCAAGCGGTAAGCCCCCGGGTTTTGGTCCCGGTATTCGCAGGTTCGAATCCTGCCGTCCCAGGTAAGCCGTGAGGCCATAAATAAGGAGATTTTGATGGATCATTTCGTTCTACAAGCGTTCAATCGTGAACTGACGACAAAAGGCGATATCAAAGCGGCAAGAAGAGAAGGCCGGATTCCTGCGGTCGTCTATGGCGGCGGTATCAGCCCGAAAAACATTTTCATTCCTGCGGCCGAATATAATAAGGTACAAAAGAATCTTACAGAGAGCACAATCATCACGCTTGATATCGAAGGCACGAAAATCGACGCTTTCGTAAAAGAGCATCAGAAAAGCGCGGTTGCCAAGGATTTGCTCCACATCGATTTTCTCGCCATTCAGGCTGGCAAGAAAATTCACGCTCATGTTCAGCTCCATCTGGTTGGAACTCCAAAATCGGTTTTGGAAGGCGGAATTCTCGAGCATCTTGCGCACGAAATTGAAATCGAGTGTGATCCTTCAATTCTGCCTGAAAAAATCGATATCGATGTAACAGGATTGGAAATCAATCACCCAATTCATGTCCGCGATATCCCACTTGCAGGTGATGTGCGTGTTCTTACCAACCCTGAAACCGTTGTCGCGATCGTTAAGTATGCGAAGCAGGAGAAGGAGATGGAAGGTCAAACTGCGGCAGCTGAAGCTGCTCCTGCTGCAGAAGCCGCACCTGCCGCTGCTCCAGAAGCTTCTGGCGCTGCAAAGACAAAATAAGTCTGCCAGGGGAAGATGCCAACCGATATCGATAGACAGCTGGCAAGCATTATGGAAAATCAGTTCTGGAGGCATTCGGTCTTCGGAACTGATTTTTTTATTTGGTGCGGAAGTTCAGCACAATTAGCATGAAAAAGAAGAGCGGCATGCAGCGATTGCCAAAGAAAAGTTCCCAAAACACTGAAGAAGCCATTCTGGCAGATGGAAAATACGGACAAGCTTCTGTTCAGACTTGTGGAAAAGAGACTGTGGCAGATCCCGATTCGATGGAAAAGGTCATTGCCGAACAGCTTGATCGCTTGATTCCAGAAAATGAGCCGCTTCTGGTGGCTTTTTCAGGCGGTATGGACTCGCGGGTGCTGCTTGAAGTTTTAGCACGCCTCGGCGGACATCGCTTGCGAGTGCTTCATGTCAACCACAATATCCGTCCGCAGGAAGAACTTGGAAAAGAACGGGAAATAGTCGTTTCTGTGTGCCGGAAGCTCAATGTTCCACTGACTGTCGCAACAATCAAGCCTGAGGCGATCGGCATATTCGCCAGAGAAAGAAACTGCGGCATCGAGGCTGCGGCGCGCCGTTTCCGCTATCGCGCCATCCAGAAAACCTGTGAAAGCTTCAGAATCCGCTTCGTTGTTACCGCGCATACAGCTGATGATCAGGTGGAAACGCTGCTATACCGGTTTTTAAAAGGCGCAAGCCTTGAAAGCCTTCGCGCGATTCCCCAAAAAAGAAAAATTGCCAAGGGCATTTCCGTGGTACGGCCCATGCTCAGCATCCGGCGCAAGGATATCGAAGCATATATTCGGGCGCGGGCGCTTGCGTTTTCTGAAGATTCAACAAACAGCGGGTTGGCATATGTCCGAAACAGGTTACGGCATCTTGTGATACCAGCTTTGGAGCAGAGCATCCCGGGCTGGCAGGATGGGCTTGTGCGTTCAACACTGCACATCATGGCTTTGGCGCAAGAACAGCAGGATCAAGCCAAGGCTGTTCTCAAAAAAGCCGCAAGGAATGTCTCCGAAAGAACAATTACTTTTCCCAGGATTCTTTTTACAGCTCAGCCGTTCAGTGTTCAAAAAAAAGTGCTTCGTTCCTGCCTGCAATGGGTCACGGGAGAAAGGCACATTTCTGAACGGGCTTGCATGTCGGCAGTTTCAGCAATAAACAGAGGAACAGAACAGCTCGATTGCTGTGGGGCCCTCATTACAAACCAGCAGGATTTGTTGATTTTTTCTCCGAAAACTCAGTATCGAAAAGCAGATGGATATTGTTTTGTATTTGAAAAGCCTGGAGTTTTTCGCTTGGGCGAGGCAATTGCCGGACTGCAATGGGAACAAGAGCAGAATATGGACAGCACGCTGAAATGCCAACCGTGTGAATCAAAGGCTGCACTGCCCGGCGTTCCAGAAGATTTTGCTGGTGCTGAAAAATCCGGTAAAAAGGACTTGCCTCAGATTTTCCTCTATGAAGGTTCTTTTAGCTTCCCGCTGGTCATCAGGAGCCGAAAGGCAGGAGATACAATAAAAACCGAA
>JAJTBL010000067.1 GCA_021286925.1 Spirochaetia bacterium
TAGTCCACCTTATTCTTTTTCTGTAGTGGTCCTAGCCGTTGGGCTCAGCATACAACTTTACATTATGCGTATTTCACAGCGGTTCTCAAAAACCACGAGAAACCAAAAAGCCAATTTCAAAACAAATTAAGTGTTGAAATTGGCTCAAGAATTGATTTTCGCATTTTTTGTATATTTATTTAAAAACATATTGACAATTATGTATATTTGTATTTTGATACCACTATTCCATTTCGGGAGGAGCATATGACACGCTCAAATCCAAGCAGACTCCCAATTTGTCTCATAATCATGGCGAAAGATAGAGAGCCGCTTCTCTATCCGAGCCGTAAATAAGGCGCCGACCGCCACCATCCACAGTACAATCATGACCCCATCAAGCTATGTACCCTGGCTTGCTGTATTTTCATTTTTTTAGGAGCATTTTTGATGTTTGCAAATCAAATCAAAGCCGGTATCCTTGGTGCTACCGGTTATGCAGGAGCTGAACTAACGAGAATTCTTCTCGGCCATAGCAAAATTCAAACACTTTTCCTTTCATCGGTTAGTTTTCAGGGACAAACAATGGAAGCAGTATATCCTTCCATGCTGAATTGCGGCTCCCCAAAAAGCCCAATCTTCGGAACACCTATGGTGCTGGAAACGGCGGAAAGTGTGATCGAAAAGTCCGATGTAATCTTTTCCTGCCTTCCTCATGGTCATGCCGAAAAAGCTGGAGAAGTATGCATCAATCAAGGCAAGTTATTTATCGACATCTCTGCTGATTTTAGATTTCAAGACGATGAAAAGACTTTCAGCAAATGGTATGGGAAACCATATGCAAACAAAGAACTTCACGCTATGGCAGTCTATGGTCTGCCTGAAATGAATAGAGAAGCAATAAAAAAGGCCAGGCTAATTGCAAACCCAGGCTGTTACCCAACTTCAGCAGAGCTTGGTCTCATGCCTGCTTTGTGGCACAAGATTGCAGACACTAGTTCCATCATCATCGATTCAGCCTCTGGTGTCACCGGCGCTGGCAGAGAACCCAACCAGTCAACCCATTTCCCTGAAGCCAACGATGCTATCTCCCCCTATAAGATTGGAGCACACCGGCATCAACCGGAGATTGACCGTTATGTATCAATTATGGCGGGCACCCCGGTCGAAACAATCTTTACGCCGCATCTAGCTCCGATGAACCGCGGCATCGTCAGCACTATGTACTTCAAGCTCTCTGCCCCCTTATCCATCGATGAGCTGCATGAGATATATGCAAGCTTCTACAAAGACGAGCCTTTTATCAGAATCCTGCCGGCTGGTGGTTTCGCTTCGAACAGAACGGTCAAATATTCGAATTTTTGTGATATTTCCGTTCATCTTGCTTCGAATAAAAAAACAGCCATCATCGTGTCTGCGATTGACAATATGGTGAAAGGCGCGGCTGGCCAGGCAATTCAAAATATGAATATCGCCCTCAGTTTTGATGAAACCGAAGGGCTTCTGACTGTTCCTCCGGCATTTTGACCGGAAAAGTGAGGTTTCGGCATGAAACAGATACGTGGCGGAGTTACCGCGGCAAAGGGTTTCCTGGCATCAGGGATGCATGTGGGAATCAGAAAAAACAAGGAAAAGAAGGATCTTGCGCTGGTCTGGTCCGAAAGGATGTGCGCAGCTGCCGCTGTGTACACAACGAATAAGGTAAAAGGCCAGCCTCTGATTGTTAGCAGAGAGCACCTCAGCGATGGGAAAGCGCAAGCTATCATAGTGAATTCAGGGAATGCGAACACCTGTACCGGAGAAGCGGGCATTGCGGCGGCAAAGCGAATGGCCGCGCTGGTCGCCGAGCGATTGCCGGTAAAACCTGAAGATGTTGTTGTGGCTTCGACAGGTGTCATTGGGCAGTTGCTCGATGTCAGTGTCATTGAAGCTGGCATGGATTCCCTGGTGGCGGGGCTCTCCAAAGCCGGATACCTTGACGCCCGCGAAGCGATCATGACGACGGATACCGTTAAAAAAGAGCTTGCAGTTCAATTCGAATTAAAAGGGAAAACCGTAACTATTGGCGCAATGGCAAAAGGTTCGGGCATGATCCATCCCAATATGGCAACCATGCTTTCTTTCATCACGACAGACTGCGCCATTGACCAGCCTCTGCTTCAGAAAGCGTTGTCTGAATCGGTTCGAAGAAGCTATAACCGTGTCAGCGTCGATGGCGACACATCCACGAACGACATGGTGGTCATTCTTGCCAATGGCATGGCTGAAAATCCCATCATTACAAGCTTGGATGACGACTATCAGGAATTCTGCGAAGCTTTGGATTGGCTGAATATTCAGATGGCCAGATCGATTGCCCGCGACGGCGAAGGAGCAACCAAGCTGATCGAGTGTGTTGTCGAAGGCGCCAGCGATGAAGAAAAAGCTGAACAGCTTGCCAAAGGCGTCATTTGTTCTAGCTTGGTAAAAACAGCCTTCTTTGGCGCTGATGCAAACTGGGGCCGCATTCTCTGCGCACTTGGGTACACGAGAAATGATTTCGACCCGGAAAAGGTGGATGTCTCCTTCGAAAGCGCCTCGGGTTTTATCAGTGTTTGCAAGAATGGGGCACCGCTCCCCTTCAGCGAAGAAAAAGCAAAAAAAATTCTGAGCTATCAAGAAGTAACTGTCTATGTCGATCTTCACGAAGGAGACGCTCAGGCAACAGCTTGGGGCTGTGATTTATCCTACGAATATGTCCGAATCAATGGCGATTATCGGACCTGATTCAGAAAGAATTCGGGAAAAAGGGAGCAAATCATGATTACCGATACTATTCGGGCTGATGTTTTATTGCAGGCAATGCCATATTTTAAAGCGTTTTCAGGGAAAACGGTCGTTGTGAAATATGGCGGAGCTGCCATGATCAACGAAGGAGTCAGAATCGCGGTTATCGAGGATCTGATTCTGATGCAGCAAGTCGGTATTCGACCGGTGCTTGTGCACGGGGGCGGACCGGAGATTGATAAAATGCTGCAAAAACTCGGAAAAGAACGAGTGTTTATCGATGGCCTGCGTTACACGGATGACGAAACGATGGAAATCGTTCAGATGGTGTTGTCAGGCAAAGTGAACAAGGACCTCGTCGCATTGATAGAAAACGCAGGCGGCAAGGCTTGCGGCTTGTGCGGTGGCGATGGGGGGCTCTTCAAAGCTACCAGGCTGATCAAAAACGATAAGGATCTCGGCCTTGTCGGTGAAATCACTTCGGTGGACGGAACAGCAGTGTCATCGCTGCTGAATGCCGGCTATATTCCGGTTGTTTCTACCATAGGATTGAGTGACGATACCGAAGCACTGTATTATAATATCAATGCTGACACGGCTGCAGCCCGGCTCGCCGCAGCGCTTGGCGCGGAAAAGCTCATCCTTCTGACTGATGTCCCCGGTATTTTGACTGACACTTCAGATGCCGCGACACTCCTTTCAAAAATCAGAAAAGAAGAAGTGGCTAACCTGATTCAGCAGGGAGTTGTATCAGGCGGGATGATTCCCAAGGTTGAAGCTTGTGTTGAAGCTTTACGCAGCGGCGTTACTTCGACACATATTCTTGATGGCAGATCGCCGCACGCTCTGTTGATAGAGCTATTCAGCGATCAAGGTATGGGGACAATGATTGTATGAGTACGCAAACCATAAAAACCGACCGTTTCATGAATACCTATAAGAGGACTGGACTTGTCTTCGAAAAGGGCAAAGGCGCGAAACTGTATACCGCCGACGGAAGTGAGTATATCGATTTTACCGCCGGCATCGGAGTCAACGCTTTGGGACACGGCCATGAAAAGCTTGTTACAGCTATCGCTGAGCAAGCCGCGAAAGTGATCCATGTTTCGAATTATTTTCTGACAGAGCCGTCCATAAAGCTTGCGGAAGAGCTGACCGACCTGACTGGCTATGATAAAGTATTCTTCTGCAATTCTGGCGCGGAGGCGAATGAAGGGCTAATTAAAATCGCCCGAAAATATGGTTCTTCCAAAAAGCCTGATAAAAATGTGATTGTTACGTTGAAAGGCTCTTTCCATGGGCGAACGGTAACCACGGTAACCGCCACGGGTCAGGATAAATTCCATCAATTCTTCGGCCCCTTTACTCCCGGCTTTATTTATGTCGAACCCGACAATCTGGACGAACTCGAGCGAGCCTTGACCGATACGGTCTGCGCCTTTATTTTCGAACCCATCCAGGGCGAAGGCGGGGTTCGTCCCTTGAGCCCGCAGTACCTCCAAGCTGCTGAAAAACTCTGCCGCGAACGAGATATTCTTTTTGTTGCAGATGAAGTCCAGTCGGGCGTTGGACGAACCGGAGCATTCCTCGCCTGCGAAAAATTGGGTGTCAGACCAGACATGACCGCGGTTGCCAAAGGGCTCGCAGGCGGCGTGCCTGTCGGCGCAATACTTGCCAGGGGAGCCTGTGCAGAAACCCTGCAACCTGGCGATCACGGTACGACCTTCGGCGGCAATCCCTTGGCAGCTGCAGCAGCCCGCGTGGTGCTCAATGAATTGACACAGCCGGGCTTTCTCGCAGAAGTCGATAGAAAAGGTGAAAAACTAAAATCTGCCGCCCGTTCATGGAAGAACCCTCTGATCAAAGAAGTTCGAGGCATGGGCCTGATGGTTGGAATCGCAGTAACCTGTCCGCCATCCGATGTTGTTGCCCAGTGCCGGACAAATCACCTGCTCGCGCTGACCGCTGGGGAAGACACGGTACGGCTGCTGCCGCCGCTTGTCATCACTGATGAGGAACTCGATGCCGGCATCGCGAGACTGAAATCCTCGCTGGATGAATTGGCACAGCGAGCGTGACCTTGAAAGTTCTCCCTTGCTGAAGTAGAAAACAGCACAATTCGGATATCACCGACAGAGCAACGACCGCGAGCAGTCCTCGCGGTCGTTTTTATTCCTTCTCGTTGAGGATTTTTCAAAAAACGAGATTTGCGAATTATCCATAAAATTCTGCCGAATTTTTAACTGGACAAATATCTCTACAACGCTGATAATCAATTCTGGAGGTCGGTCGTGACAACACTTCATTCGATTTATCAAACTAGAAGAAAAAAAGTGGCACAAGTTCTGAAACACCGGGGTATTCAGGCTGTTCGCTTCATGGATTTCGAATCGATGAGAAATCCAGCTATTCGCTATCTCTGCGGGCATCCGGGGGATGCAATCCTCATTATTTCCTCAGATGAAAAAGCCATTCTCGTGCCATGGGATGTGAACATGGCTGAAAAGATGGCTTTTACCGATTTAATCATTCCGTATACGAAATTTGGACGAAGCTCCATAGCGGCCACTCGATCAGTCCTTCAGGAATTGGCTATTCCCGGAGGCTCAAAAATTGAAATATCGGAAACCACAGCCTATCCTGACTACATCGATCTCGTTTCCGAACTGGAAGCTTGGGACTTTATCTGTGAGAAGGGCGGTATAGATTCGGAAATCCTCAAGATGCGCGCGGTAAAAGACGAGGGTGAACTCGAAATCTATGAGCGCGCATCTGCATTGACAAATTATCTTATCGATGCTCTCGAGCAAAAAGTGCGGCGGGGAGAGATTGCCACAGAGCTCGATACAGCGCTTTTTATCGAAAAAGAATGCCGCATGCACGGCGCAGAAAAAACAGGCTTTGATACCATTGCTGCCGGACCATCTCGCAGTTTTGGAATCCACGCCTTTCCCAGCTACGGTTCAGGCCCTTTTGCAACCAAGGGACTTTCCATCCTCGATTTTGGCATCGTTGTTGACGGATATACGTCCGATGTAACCATGACTTTTGCAAAAGGTCCTCTGCACAGGGAACAAGAAAAAATGCTCTCACTGGTTCAGCAGGCATACGATCTTGCAGTCGAGGCATGCAAACCCGGGATTCGATCACGGGATGTCGCCATGCTGGTGGATGATTTTTTCAAGGAAGCAAAGATGACCATGCCGCATTCCCTCGGGCACGGTATTGGTCTTGAAGCCCATGAGGCCCCGGGTGTTAACATCAGAGACGACAACGATGCCATCTTGGAACCCGGTCATATTATTACCATTGAGCCTGGACTGTATCATCCTGAGTTTGGAGGAGTCAGGCTTGAAAATGATGTGCTGATTACCAAGGATGGAGGGCAGGTTCTGACCAGCTCACGGATAGTGTACTTGTAAGTGTTCTCAATCTTGGGGCACTGTTATTGCTTCAATATCTTTATCACAGACTATACAGTAAGGCGAATCCTCAGGATCTCCCGCCCGGCAGATGCCCCAAGGTTCAGAACACTACAATTTCCATGACAATATAGCACCGGAACCCAGCGGAATGGCTCCGTCCATCTCCTCAGGAACGATCCAATCTTCCTGTGTCAACTCGATATAATCTTCTTTTATCGGCAACCCATAAAAAGCTGCACCGTTTTTCGACCAAAATTTTTCAAGCTCAGCAAAAGAGCCCAAGTGTCGGAACACTTCCACCGGCACCCCCACGGCCGTAGGAGCAGAATAAATTCCCGCCGGCGCAGCTCCTTTTCTTTTTGCCTCGATTGGATGCGGCGCTGAATCGCTTCCGAAAAAGAATTTCGGGGATCCCGAACATACAGCATTCCGAAGGGCTTCGCGATCCGCCCCAGTTTTCAGAACAGGTTTGCAGAACAACCCGGGTTTCATACTTTCACCGATCATGTCGTCTATTGTAAAAAGCAGATGATGCGCTGTAATTGTTCCGGCCAGTTGCTCAGGCCCTTTTTGAACAAACTCGACCGCTTCTTTCGTTGACAAGTGCTCAAGCACTACCTTGAGACGCGGCCAGCGTTCAAGGATGTATTCGACTGTTGGAAGAAAGCACAGCTCACGCTCCATAACTGGGCTTGAAGGTTCCTCACCATGAATTGAAAGCACGAGTCCTGCTTCTTCCATGGCATCGAGCGCTTCATGGATGTCCTCCGGATTGGAAGGTCCATCTGAGGCATTGGTTGTTGAACCTTGCGGATAGTACTTTCCAGCAATCGCGCCAGCCTGTGCACAGGCATGAATAAGCTCTCCTTGCATCCCGGACAGAAGTTTGAACGTCATCAAGGGCGTAAAACCGATCATTATATGATCGGGATCGTTCTCGGAAAGGATTCCCAAGATCTCACTTCGATAGGTATCAATCATCTCAGGCGTTGTAATAGGCGGCAGGGTGTTCGGCATTATCAAAGCTCGATTAAAATATAGAGCTTCCCGAACTACATAGTCTTTCAAACGAGGGCCTTGCCGCAAGTGTACGTGAAAATCGTCAGGCTTTCGTATTTTCAGTTTCATACCTGCCCCAATTTCGAGAACACTACATAAGGGTCACCCAAAAGAGAACTCCAGAAGCGAAACATCATCCTCAAACCTCCCCAATCTCCCCTGCTCCTTAACCCTGGCAATGATTTCCCCAACACTCATCATGGTTTCAGATGCCGAGACCGCCGTCTTCTCCAGCAATTGAACAAAGGCTTCAAGCCCAAAGATTTCGCCATTTCGAGCCGGGAATTCATAAATTCCATCCGAAAAAAGGAATAGCCGTGAATTTCGGGGAATCTGGATACTCATGTTTTCATAATCGGTATCGGGGTCAGCTCCAGCAACCAGCCCCGGAGATTTCAATTCCACGGCCCCGCCGCCCGGTAAAATCAATACTGCGGGCGGACTGCCTGCGGATGCGTGCACCAATGTCCGAGTTCTCTCATCCCAGACACCATACCAAACAGTAAACAGGAGGTTGTTGCGCTCCTCCATGCGGTATGCGTGGTTCAAACTGCGCAGTACCGAAGCTGGGTCACCAAAATCGGTGTTCCGCAATCCCTCCAGGCGAAGGGTGTCAAAAATCGTCACTGAATACAAGGCAGATTGCACGCCGTGGCCACTCACATCGATCATGAAAACGGAAATTCTGCCGTCCATCAGCCGATGATACCCGAACAGATCCCCGCCAAGGCTCGCTGAAGGAATAAAAACCCAATCTGTCGACACCAGCGGACTCTTTATCTTCCCTGGCAAAAGACAGCGGACATATTCAGCGCCGGCTTTCAGCTCAGATTCGAGACGTGCTCGTGTTTTCGCAAGCGCTATGACATTGAAAAGGTGTTTCT
>JAJTBL010000068.1 GCA_021286925.1 Spirochaetia bacterium
CTTCCACATAGTTCTGGAGTGTCGGCGCCTTGGGAAAAGCAAGCTGGCTCACCTGGAATTCCCTCGTGGTTTTGAACGAATTCATGATAAGCCAGAAAATCGGGTAGAGAGTCATCAGCGCAAAAAGACTCATCACCATGTATACAGCCCCCCGACCTACTGCGGCGAGCGCTTTTTGCAGCTTTGTTTCTCTGATCAGTTCAGACATCGCTCATTCCTCCTTTCCGCCGTAGCGTTTTTCCACCGCCTTGGTAAGCACAATCAGTACGACGCTGATGAGGACCATGATAAGCGAAATCGCATTTGCAAGCGGGAAATTGGGCCTTCCCAGAAATGCGTTGTTGTACAAATAGAAAGAATTTCGGTAACCCGCGACGGTCCTCCGCCTGTCATCGCGAAGATGAGGGCGAAGCTCGACAGCGAGCCCGAAATCGCAAGTATAGCGGAATTGACAAGCGTCCCCGACAGCGCAGGCAGAATGATGTAGCGCATGACCTGTCCCTCGTTTGCACCGTCGATCCGCGCCGATTCGATGATCTGTGCATCGATTTTCTGCATATTTGCAAGAAAGAGAATGAGATACATGCCCGTGTACATCCACAGGATGACAAACAGAACTGGCAGCATCGCGATATCCGTTTTAGTCAGAAACGCGGGGCTCCATTTCTGTACGAAGAGATTGCTGAGCGCAGTGTAGATTTCCGAAACCGGCTGTCCGTTATACGAAGCAAGCAGATCCCTTAGCTCCGCCACGGGATCGGAAAACATTGCTTGCCCGGAAGGCCCAGCCAGGTGCAGAATTTTCGTGATGACATCATCCGAAAGCGAAAAGCCACCTGCTCCATCAAAAATCGCCCTCAGCTGCCCCTGAAAACTGCTCGCACGAATACTGTTCACTATTTCGGCAATGGGTCCGTGCGGCGAAAAAATCACTTGCCACAAAAGGCCAACCACAATCACCGAAATGATATTCGGCACATAGAGCACGCCCTGCCAGAAACTCGGCGCTCGTACTATTTTCGAGTAAATGAAATACGCAAATATAAAACCGAGCGGGAGCTGGCCGAACACAGAAATCAATACAATATACACGTTGTTTTTGAGCGCATTCCAGAACCACGGGTCGGTGAACACGCGGGCATATGCAGAAAATCCGGCGAATCCCCATTTCTCTCCCCCGAACATCTTACCGCCCGAATAGTTCGAGACCGACAGCATGATCGAAAGAATGATGGGAAATGCCATGACTAGAAGATAGAGAGCGAATGCCGGCATCACCATTGCCCAATATGCCCGTTTTTCTTCCAGATGTACTCTGTTCAAATGCATCATAGCAACTCCAGAAATGGCCAGCGACTCATATACTGAGTTCCGTTTTTTGCAGCGCTTTTTCGAAGCGCTTTTGCAAAGGCACTTTCTTGCGGCGCCTCTGCAGCGCCTCGGGTTTTTCGCAAAACAAAACCAGGATGCCTGACCGCACTTTTACGCGCGGCGCAGCTGCATCCTGGCTCAAAATTATTGATTATTTCTGGGAAGCTTTCCAGGTTTCGTACGCCTTCTGGACATCAGCAGCCACTTTTTCGGGAGTAGACGTGCCAAGGCCGATTGCAATGAGTCCATCGTTCACGACATTGTACACCGCTGGATCGAACATGCCGTCGAACACATAGCAGGTTTTGGGATTCGCCGCATAGAACAGCGGAACCTTCGCAACGAGCGGCTCGACATTGGCTTTGACATTCTTACGGGTCGGAACATAGGCGCCGGTGCTGTAGCGGATTGCCTGCACTTCGTCAGAGTACAGATACTTGAAAAGCCGTACTGCTGCTTTTTCTTTCGCTGAACCAGCAGGAATCGAACCAGAAATTGCCCAGCCTGTGCCAGCGATTGCAGACAGCACGCCAGGATTCACTTCACCTGGGATAGCCGGGAAGGGCAGAAGCGCAAAATCGCTCTCCTGAGCTGCCGGCGGAATGAGCGCTTTGCCGGAAGCCTTGTCGGTAATATAGGCCCCTACTCGCCAGTCGCCATCGATGTAAATCGCTGCCTTGCCGGAGATGAAGAGTCCGGGAGCCTCACCATAGCCGACCTGATTGTCTTCACGAGCAATAATACCATCTTTGTAAAGGTTATCGATCACTTTGAGCGAATCGACAAATGGCTTGTCGGTGAATTTTGCCTTGCCAGCGAGCATTGCATCCACCGTGGAGAAGAGACATGACTGCATCGGCCAGCCATCCTTGTCCGGAAGCATGATGACATTGATGCCTTTGGCTTTGAGTTTCGGCACCATTTTCTTGAGATCATCATAGGTCTTTGGAAGGTTGAATCCGTTGTCCGCAAGCAATTTCTTGTTCACATACATCACCGAGGTGTAAGTAAACGACTGCGGCAGCATGGCCATGTACTTGCCGAGCTGATTGTTCGGATCGGTCGCTGCGCCGGAGAAATCCTTGAGAAAGTCAGGGCCGAGGAGCTTCGACAAATCCTTTGCAAGCTTCTTCTCATGAATGACCGCACTGCGGGCAGTCGGCCATACATAGAACACATCCGGCAGGGTTCCCGCTGCGGCATATGCCTGCAATTTCTGGTGATACGGCTCATTGAACAGCACTTCCATATTGAGCGTGATATCGGGATTCAGCTCCTGGAATCGCTTCCAGATTGCCACATCTTCCTGATACCCTGCCTGGTCTGCCTGCTGATAATTAAGCACGTTCAGCGTGACTTTTTCCTGCGCCATAACACTGCTCAGTGCAATGACCAGCGCAAGGAACACAAACAATCCCTTTTTCATGAAAACCTCCTTCCTGAATTGGGCTTTTGGACCCGCATTCCAAGACTATATGCAAGGCATTTCTGCCTATGCTTCAATCTGTTGGCCGAGCTTCGAAAGGCCGACCGCAAGCCCGGGCATGCTCCGCTCTGCTATGAGCCGCTCGAAAACCATGCCCGCCGCACCGAATGCAACCGCTTTGTCGCCCAGGCTCGAATACCGGATTTCGACATCCTTGGGAGAGGGATACATCCAGTTTTCTTCGAGCCTGTGCCTCAAAATCGCCGGCAAATCGATATCGAGCGCTTCGATATCGCCACCGATATACACATGCTGAAAATCCATCGTATTGATGAGCATTGCCATATTTCGCGCGAGCTCGTCGACAGTTCTATGCAAAAGCTCCTGATCGCTTCTGAGGCGCATAAGTTCTTCCCGGCTCAGCGAGAATTGCAGCTCGCCTGGCCCATCACAAAAGGCGCTTCGGAATTCCCCTGAATATCCATGGGCTCCCGCATGCACCCTCCCCCCAAGCACAACACCGAACCCAACGCCAATGCCTCCATATCGCATGAGCGATGTTACATCCTGACGGTACTCAACCAGCGCGAACAGAAAATCCTTGAGTTCTTCATCTCTGTTGAAGGCAAGCTCGCCCCAGGCGCAGCAATTGGCATCGTTCTCTATAAAAGCGGGAACTTTCAGCTTCCCAGCAATGGCTTTGGCAAAATCCAGGGTTTTTTGAATCCCGAGCGGAACGGAATATTTTATTCGCCCTTTTTTCGAGTCCACCAAGCCAGCAGTGCCAACTCCGACACCCAAAAGCAGAGAATCGCTGCAGTACCGCTTCTGCATGGTATCGACGATATCGGCAACGGTCGATGCAAAATTATCTGGCGTGATGAGCACTTCGCCTCGCGCCGTATCGAGAATATTGCCCGCAAGATCGACAACTACCATTTCGAAAAACCCCAGCTGGAGCTCAATTCCAATAAAGCGCCCATATTCCTTGTTCACGGCGAGGTAAATTGGCTTGCGCCCACCTCTCGCTGATGCTTCTCCTTCTTCTTTTTCTTCGATGAGGCCATTTTCGAGCAAGTCTGCGACCTGCTTGGTGACGGTGGATTTGTCAAGCCCGAGTTTTTCGGCAAGATCGACGCGGCTTATGTTCGGGTTGCGCCAGATTGTGCGGAATATCCGCGTTGCGGTGCGCGTCCATTGATCACTGCGTGAAGGCATATGCCAGCTCCAATTCAAGTTGCTTGGTCAATTAGTTGGTTGATTTATTCAATCAATCATGGTATAGCATCACTATCTTGCGTTGTCAAGAAAAATCTTTCACAATCATCAGGGAGGCAGCGTATGGAGATTATCAATCTTGCGGGGCAATGGCGGCTTGTCCGGCTCGCTGACGGAAGCGCTCGGCCAATGGAAGTGCCTGGCGATATCTATTCAGCTCTCATTCGCTCGGGAGAATTGCAAGACCCTTACTATGGCGAAAATGAGCTCGCATCGCAATGGCCAGGCAGAGAAGATTGGAAAATCGAGCGCAGTTTTACAATTCAGGAGCATTTCCTTCAGCTCGAAACAATCCGCCTGCAGGCAGATGTGATCGATACCATCGGCGAGGTGTATATCAACGGCAGCCTTGCTGGAATCACCAGCAACATGTTCATCGGCTTCGAAGCCAACCCCAAACCTCTTCTGCATCCTGGCGAAAACTTCATTGCCGTGATCATCCGCTCGCCAGAACAGGCGGCCATCCGCGAAGCTGCCCGCCTTCCCTACCCTGTCCCTGCATCCCTCTATCCTGTCTCATCGCCGCACCGCAACCTCATTCGCAAGGCACAGTGCATGGCGGGATGGGACTGGGGCCCCTGCCTCATGACAGGCGGGATCTATGACAGCATCAAGCTGATCGCGACCGATGGGCCGTTCATCAAATACATCCAGACACGCACGAAAGCCATCGGGCCCTTCCCTGCCGACGGGGAAAATCGTGCTTCTGGTCCAGATTTTTCACTCGACATCTTTGCTGACATCGAAGTCCCAGAAGAAATGGATATCGAAGCAGAATTCACCCTTGCGGGGAACGACATTGCTTCCGACTACCGCCAGGTGTCGCACTATCATCTCGCGGCCGGCACACATCGCATTTCAGCCGCAATGCTGGTCAAAAAACCCAAGCTCTGGTGGCCGAACGGCCACGGCAATCCCGCGCTGTACGACCTTTTCTTAAAAACAGGGTCTGACCCCTTTTTTAGACTTTCCCACACCATGCACAAGAAAATTGGGTTCCGGGAGCTTCGCGTAATATCAGAAGAGGACGATATCGGACGCAGTTTCAAATTCGTCGTCAATGGCAAAGATATCTTTGCAAAAGGCGCAAACTGGATCCCTGCAGATGCGCTTCCCTCGCGCTGGACACGAGCGCGCATCGCAGGTCTTCTAGACTCAGCAGTGCAGGCGCATATGAATTGCCTGCGCGTGTGGGGCGGCGGCCGCTACGAAAGTGACGATTTTTACGAATTGTGCGATGAACGCGGCATCATGATCTGGCAGGACTGCATGTTCTCATGCGCGCTGTACCCATCGAGCCACGAATTTCTATCGAATGTCGAAGCTGAAATTACCCACCAGGTCAAGCGTCTTTCGGATCATCCAAGCATTGCCCTGTGGTGCGGCAACAATGAGGCTCTCGGCGCTATCACATGGTACGAAGAATCGAAAAAAAATCCTGCACGCTACATCGTCGACTACGATCGCCTTACGGAAGGCGTACTGGGACGGATCATCCGAGCGCTCGACCCCGACCGCTGTTTCTGGCCATCGAGCCCGTCTGCAGGGCCCAATGACTTTTCTGACAATTGGCACTCGGACGAACGCGGTGACATGCATTTCTGGTCTGTCTGGCACGAGGGCAAGCCCTTCTCGGAATACCTCACGGTACAGCCGCGCTTCTGCTCGGAATTCGGCTTTCAGGCATTCTCTTCCATGCGCACAATCGAAAGTTTTGCGCTTCCAGAGGAAAGAAATATCAGCGCTCCGACACTGGAAGCGCACCAGAAACACCCTCGCGGCAACAGCCTTATTCTCGACACCATGCTTCGATATTTCCGCCTCCCCAAAGGATTCCGCGAGCTTGTCTATCTGTCGCAGGTCCAGCAGGCGATGGCAATCCGCACTGCCGTCGAATATTGGCGAAGCACCATGCCTCGATGTATGGGCACGCTGTATTGGCAGCTCAACGATGTCTGGCCGGCCGTAAGCTGGTCGAGTCTAAATTACGACGGCACATGGAAACTGCTCCACTATGAAGCCAGGCGATTCTATGCGCCCGTCATTCTTGCGCTCTTCATAAAGGATGGCGCTATCCAGGCTCATATTATTAGCGAAATCCGCGGAGAGCACGCCGCCACCATCATTTTGCAGCTCCTTGATTTTCATGGGGAACAGCGCGGCCTGCTTTTTAAGGACAGCGTAGCAATCACAAGCAACTCGTCGCAGAGAGTCTGGCACATGCCAGTATCGGAACTGCCTTGCAAACCGGAGGAAGCCTACATTGAAGCATCCCTCGATATTCCCGACCTCGGAATCAGTACTCTTTCGGCCCTCTTCCTGACTGAGCCAAAGCGCTGCAACCTCGCGGACCCTGGCTTGGAAGTAACCCTCGCAGCCAATGCAAACGGGCAGATCGAAGCGACTGTATATGCGTCAAAAGCCCCGGCTTTCTACGTTGCTCTCGAGATTGAAGGGCTGGCTGGCCAATTCAAGGATGCCGGGTTCTATTGCGCACAAGGAACCCGAAAAAAAGTCGCGTTTATCCAGGAAGAAAGGGGTGAGACGCGAAATTCCGCATCGCTTGCGGAACAGCAGCCTCAGGCTGAAGCACATGCAATAAGCCAGACCAATGCTACATTGCAGGCCAGGCTTCGCGCATTCCATTTACAGAACAGCTTTGAACACTGAAGCGACAGTGAGATTGCGCACCCAGCGCTCCTTTGCAAGCCACCATCCGGCGACCAGCGCCTTGGGTATATCCGAAAGCTTCGCAATGCCAAAGAGAGCGACGGGACCCCAGCTCGTATATCGCGCAATGACAAAAGCTGCAGGAATAAAGAGCACATAGGTCACCCCGACATCGACGAACAACCCCATCAATGTATCGCCTCCTGCCCGTGACACGCCGAATTGCGCATTGAGCAAACTATGCTGGGCTGAGCTGGTTTCATTCTTCAAGTTTCCAGAGACTATCAGAAAGGCGATCTACACCACCAACGCGATAGAATCGCTCAACGATACGGTGCGCAAGGTCACAAGAAACCGACTGTCCTTTCCCTCGGCAGACACTGCCATGAAACTGGTATTTATGGCCTTGCAAAATATTTCAAAGAAGTGGACGATGCCGATACATGACTGGCGGTCGGCACTCCAGCAATTTGCAATTCTCTATGGCGACCGGATGCCGTTATAAATTTTGCTGTTTGCACAAAATGTGTTACAGGCTCTGCTTCTTACCTTATTATTGCTTCTATTTTTTCTATTACTTCTTCCATTTTTTTGTCTCCAATTTTTTCTATAAATTCAATATTTCTTTCTCTCCAATCTAGACTCTTTATCTGATCACTTACTACAGAGCCTCTTATCTTTTTAAGTTCAAGCTCAACTTCAAATGGATATCCCTTTACCTTACTCGTGATTGGACAAAATAATGCTAATCCAATTTTCTCATTATAGGCTTTAAATGATACTGTCAGGGCTGGCCTTCGTCCTCTTTGTTCATGGCCCAATTGTGGGTTGAAGTCCAGCCAAACAATGTCTCCTCTCTCTGGTATATAGATTTTATTTACCATTCTTCTTTTCCTACTGAAGATCCAGTATCTACATAGGCATGCATATTTTCTTCATTTACTTGAGAAAGGAGTGATTCAAGCGTCGTTTTCTTCGGAAGAATAACTAGTTTTCCACCATCTTCCAGTATTTCTACTGAACTTCCACTCTTAAGACCAAATTCTTTCACATAGAGCGAAGGAATGCGTATACCGAGGCTATTACCCCATTTTTGAACAACTGTTTTCATAAGAACCTCCACACCAATAGTATACACTTTGTATATCCATATGTCTAGTATACATTGTATATACTATTTAGGCGCCGAAGGCGTCCATCGAACATTTGCTTAACCTGTAATTGTGGCTTGAGCGAAGCGTAGGATTGGCGTGAAAATTGTGTGAAAGGAGCGAAGCGACAAGCACTGTCGGGGGTCATCTTATTCCCCCAGCAGGGTCATGGTAATTCCCCCGGGGGTA
>JAJTBL010000069.1 GCA_021286925.1 Spirochaetia bacterium
AGCATACCTGCTGAACCGGAAGCGGTCAACCTGTTTCCATTTTCAGCTTGCGCGGTCCGTTGTTTGAGCATACTATGCTAACTGCCACAGGAGGCATTTCCATGTGTGACACCATCTATGCGCCCGGATTCTGGGGCAAGAATTCGGATCGTGTCCCGTCCGAACCGCAGAGCTTGTGCCTGGTTCCCCGCAGACCCGCACGTGACCAGGTTGAAGTCGGCAGCAAAGTGCTGAAAGTTCAGGATAAGGGCTTTGCAATGCTCCTTTCCAAGCCCTCATGGATGCAGGGCGGCGAAATGGGGATAAACGAATTCGGCGTCGCCATCGGCAACGAGGCGGTTTTTTCCAAATTCAAACCAGCCAAAGACGGTGTCCTCGGCATGGATATCCTCCGGCTGGCGCTTGGCTCAAGCTCGACCGCGAAAGAGGCAGTGGAATACATCTGCGCCTTTGTGGAAAAGCACGAGCAGGGCGGCAACGGCGCGTACAAAGGTTCGCTGTATTATGACAACAGCTTTTTGATCGCGGACCCTTCGGGCGCCTATGTTGTCGAGACAGCAGCCCATCGGTGGGCCTGGCGGCCTGCCAACCAGTTTGACGCGATTTCCAATATCTATACAATCGAAGAGGATTTCAAACGCCTCGACCCGCAGTCCCGCAAGGAACTTGCGCCGGTCAATGAACGCGCCGCATGCTCCGATGAGTCCGACCCGGGGCGCAAGGGGCACAAGGATTCGTATAAATACAAGGTTGAAAACACCTTCTATCCGCGCTTTACCCGGGGCGAACAGCGTCGGGCGCTCTCCCTGTCGCTCCTTGAACGCTTTGTGCAATCGCAGAATGGGGTTCGCGGCACGGACCCGGCATCGGCTTCCAAAGCCCAGGGCGGCATCGCTGGCTTCCTCGCGATACTCCGCTCGCATGGCGATTACGACCCTCGCCGTTCCTGGCCCTTCCAGTCGCCCCTGAAAAACATGGAAAGCCTCTGCGTCCATGCAGGCGGCTTCCCGAACAACGCCACAACGGCATCTCTGGCAGTCGAGTATCGCGGCTCCGACGCCATCATCTGGTTTACCGGCACATCCTATCCCTGCATTTCGCTGTATAAGCCAATGCTCCTCTGCAACGGCAGCTTTATCCCCCTCTGGAAAACCTACAATTACGCAGAAGGCTCGGATGCGGGGATTCAGTACTGGAGCAGACAGCATGCCTGGATTGTCAGCCAAAAAGCCGGCGTAAAATCTCTAGATCCAGCCTTTGCGTCACGCCTTGCCGAAACGCAGGCTTCGCTCGTCCAGCTGGCTGACGCCGCGCTCAACGCCGCCAAGGCAGACCCGAGATCGAGCGCCCTTGCGGTGTATCAGCAGGAAGCCGAAGTTCTGATCGCAGGATGGGCCAAAGACAGCGGCCTATAAGCCAGGTTCGCAGAAAATTCGAAAAAAATCTCAAAATATGCATCGGGAGAGTCTATGAAATCGAAACGGATAGGCGTGGCTGTCCATCAGTTGCTGCATATCGCGCTGGCCCTCGCGCTCCTTGCCGGCATTCTGATTGGAATTTCCATACGGCAGAGACCCAGCCCGGCCCAGCAGTTTACCCTCTATGTCCAGAACCTGGAGCCAACATCCAGGCTGGTGGTGCTCAATTCGCTGCAGAAATACGAGGCGAGCAAGGAATTTACCGCCAGACTGCTGGCGATCGTCAAGGTCCGTGCCTCAATCGAACTGACCGCCTGGGCCGATGTTCATTATTATGTCGATTTTTCCAACCCCGCGGCCTGGACCATCCATTCCGATCGGAAAACCCGCACCCTGACGCTGGAAACGCCACCACCCGCCTGCTTCCCGCCGGCGGTCAAAACGGAAACCATTGAAATTAAAACAAAGGGTGCCAATCTGGTGACCAACACCCTGTTCAGGCTGAAGGAAGAGGCCGCGAAAATGCAGGTGGAACTGTCGCAGGATCTCATGGGCAAGGCGCAAGCCGCCATCGATGATCCTGAAATCCGCGCCGGTATGGAAAAAGGCCTTGAGCAGTTTGCCCGCGCTTTCTGCACATCGGCGCTGGGCTATACGCCGGAAAGGGTCCTGATTCGCCTGGGTGCACAGCAGTAAAACCTGGCACAAGGTTCGGAACACTCGGTTTTGACAGCCCAAAAAATTTTCAAAAATCAATAAAATTAGATCAACACCCTTGACCGCACTCAATTCATGCTTCAAAATAAACTTTCATGCAGAAACAAGAGGAGGTAAGAAATGAAGCGTTTTTCAGCACTCATGGTTCTGTTCGCAGTCGGCATCAGCCTGGCAGCGGCGCAGACCCCGGTCAATCTCTATGGACGAGGAGCGCAGGGCCCCAATGGCGTCGTCGCGGCGGCCAAACCTGAGGCTTCCGAAGTCGGTATCCAAATTCTCAAAAAAGGCGGCAACGCAGTCGATGCGGCCATTGCAACAGCCTTTGCGCTCGGTGTTCTCGAGCCGAATGCTTCCGGTGTCGGCGGCGGCGGCTTCATGATCATCAAAATGGCCGATATGAAAGAAGCCGTTGTCATCGATTTCCGCGAAACAGCGCCGAAGGCCTCAACGGATAAAATGTTCCTGGGCCCGGATGGCAAAGTTGTAGCCGGATTATCCAGCGAAGGCGGCCTTTCTGTCGGCGTTCCCGGCGAAGTTAAAGGTCTTCTCTACGCATTGGAAAACTTTGGTTCCGGCAAGCTCAGCCGCATGCAGATTCTCGAACCCGCCATCGACTGGGCGATGAAGGGCGTTCCCGTCACCGTTAACCTTGCGTCCATCATCAAAGACAACTTTACCAAGCTCGTAAAATACGAAAATGGCGCAGCAATTTACCTGAATGACGGACTTCCCTATGAAATCGGCGACACGATTGTCAACCTCGACTATGCCAAAACACTGGCCAAAATCGGCGCTGAAGGTGCTGACGCCATCTACAAGGGCGAAATTGCGCAGGCTATCGTCAATGAAGTGCAGAAACGCGGCGGCATCCTGACCCTTGAAGATTTGGCCAACTACAAGGTCGAAGTGAGAAAGCCGGTTCAGGGAACCTATCGCGGCTACACCATCCTGTCCGTTCCGCCAGCCTCTTCCGGCGGCACCCACCTGATCCAGATGCTCAATATTCTGGAAAATTTCGATCTGAAAAAATCCGGCCCGGGCACCGCAGCCACCGCACATCTCTGGGCTGAAACCATGAAAATGGCCTTTGCTGATCGTGCTAAATACATGGCGGACACCGCCTTTGTCAAAGTTCCGCTCGCCGGCCTTACCAACAAAGACTATGCCAAGGAATTGGCGGCGAAGATCGATCCTGCCAAGCCGATGGCTTCAGCGACGGCTGGCGATCCTTCCAAGTACGAATCCGGTTCAACGACCCACCTCTCGGTCATGGACAAGCAGGGCAACATGGTCGCCATCACCAAGTCGATTAACTACTTCTTCGGTTCTGGCGTTGTGGTCCCGGGATACGGCATTATCATGAACGACCACATGGACGACTTTGTGCTGACACCCGGCTCGGTCAACTCGGTCCAGCCCGGCAAGCGCCCGCTGTCCTCCATGAGCCCGACGCTGGTTCTGGATCCGCAGGGAAGGTCCTTCATGACCCTTGGCTCACCTGGCGCAACCCGGATTTTCCCGACCGTTGCCCAGATTATCTCCGATGTCGTTGATTTCGGTATGCCGATTCAGCAGGCGATCATGGAACCGCGCCTCTTCCAGATGGCATCAGGCAACCTCAACATGGAAGGCCGCTATTCAATCAACGCGTATGAAGCGCTGAAAAAACTCGGCCACACCATCACGGTTCGCGGCGATTACGATGCATACTTTGGCGGTGTCCATGCGGTTCTCTACGATTACAACAAGGGCATGCTGTACGGCGGCGCCGATCCCCGGCGCGACGGACAGGCTGCAGCTTTCTAACGTCAGCTGACGTTTCACAATCCAGGCCGGACCGCTGACTGCCGCGCGCTGTTGCCGCGAGCCGCCGGCATCCGGCCTGAGTGCCCGGCAATCGAGTTTGCGCAGACCTTCAAACCTCTGCGCAAACTTTTTTCAAAATATCAAGATAAGGTAGCATTATGAAAACTCGAACCAGAATTGCAATTTCAGCGCTTGCGGTACTGCTTGTCTGCGCCTCCGCGGCGGGAGCCCAGGGCTTTGCGCTCAAGGCACCGATCGCCGCCAAACCGGTACTGCTCACCTCGGTCGGCCAGAGCGCCGATATCGAAATGGTCAAAGTTTTGCTTTCACGGAACAAGATCGAATTCACCATGGACGGCCTGGTGAAAGGCTCAGGTTTAGCCGCAACAAAGGCGAAAACCCTGGTGCTGGCTATCGGCGGCTCTTCAAAAGGGCTGGGAGCGGCGGGTATTTCCGCTGATGCCGAGCTCGAGCGGGCAAAAGCCCTGATTGCAGAAGCCAAAAAACTCGGCATGAAAATCATCGGCATCCATGTGGGCGGCGAGGCGCGCCGGGGCGAGCTGTCGGATAAGTTCATCAACGCAACCGTGCCGTTCTGCGATTATGTCATCGTGGTCGCCGAAGGCAACCAGGATAAGCTGTTCAATAAACTCTGCGGGACAAAAATTCCGCTCGATTCAGTCAATAAAATTGCCGAAGCGGGAGCGCCGCTGGCCGCAGCTTTCCTGAAATAGCCGAATTCTGGAGGATCCCTGTGTCACAGGAATTTTTTATTTTTGTCGTCATGGTCGGTGTCTTCGCCGCGGGAACCTTTGCGCTCAAGTGGCCGGTCGCTGTTTCCATGCTGTTGGCTTCCGTCGCGGGAGCCCTGGCGGGCGGCTTCGGCGTTCCAATCCGGCATCTCGTGGAAGGCACCTTCGGCTATGTCGATACAATCCTGACCATCGCCACCGCTATGATTTTCATGAACGCCTTCAAGGATTCAGGCGGTCTGGAAGCCCTCTCTGCGGCGACCATTCGCCGCTTTCACAAGATTCCAGGGCTTCTACTGGTCCTGCTGACCTTTGTCGTGATGTTCCCCGGCATGATTACCGGCAGTTCGAGCGCTTCTGTCCTGACAGCCGGAGCGGTTGTCGCGCCGATGTTCGCGGCGCTCGGCATTCCCGGCGTTGAAGCGGCCGCCCTCATCGCGATGGCCGGCATCCTCGGCATGATAGCGCCACCCGTCAACATCCCCGCGATGATCATCGGCGGCGGCATCGACATGCCCTACGTGGGATTTGAAATTCCCCTGCTTTTGCTGACCGTCCCGCTCGCGGTTTTTTCAGCCTTCTATTTCGGCTATCGCTTTGTGAAAAAAACTGATATTTCCGCGGTGGTTCGCACCCTCGATACAAAAACCCTGGACCAGTACGGCGGTTTCCGGCTCTTTTCCCCGGTGCTCATTGTGCTTATTCTCATGGTTCTGGATAAGGCGCTGCCAAAGATTTTCAATCTGGGCATGCCGCTGATTTTTGTCCTCAGTACGATTCCCGCGTATTTTACCGGAAAACGCTTCAATATTCTGAATTCCGCGAAAACCGCCATCGAGCAGGCTTTGCCGGTGCTGGGCATCTTGGTCGGCGTCGGCATGTTTATCCAGATCATGACGCTGACCGGCGTCAGAGGCTTTATTGTGGTGAACGCCCTGTCCGTGCCGCCTGCCCTCCTGTACCTCGCTATCGCGATCAGCATCCCGCTGTTCGGCGCAGTTTCGTCGTTCGGCGCTTCCAGCGTTCTCGGCGTCCCCTTCCTGCTTGCCCTGCTTGGTCGAGACCAGATCATCACGGCTGCCTCGCTGTCGCTCATCGCAGCGCTTGGAGATTTCATGCCGCCGACTGCCCTCTCGGCAATCTTTGCGGCTCAGGTTGTCGGCCTTGATGGGTATGGCAAAACCTTGAAAAAACTGGTGATTCCTTCGCTCATTCTGATTGTGTGGGCGCTGGTATTTATCATTTTTTCAAAACAAATCAGAACCTTGTATTGAAAGGAGCGCCACATGACAATTATTTATCTTGGAATTCTTGCCGCGGTGCTCGCGCTGGTTCTCTGGGCTCTGGTGACTTCGAAAAAACCGAGTTTTCAGGCCACCGCCGCCATGGTGATCGTGCCGCTGCTCCTGCGGTTATTGTTGATTAAATAGAGGCGAGGGCATGAAAAAACATCATATTACCGCGATCATTTTTCTCGCGCTCGCTGGTGCAGCGGCCATCGTTTCCGGCGCTTCATTTCTGGCGATGCGCAAACCCGATATCATAGTTCCCGGCCCCGGCGTTTCCGAAGTGGTCATGCTTTCGAACTGGTATCCCCAGCTGAAAGGCACGCCCGGAGATACTGAAGTATACATTCTCGGCAAGGGCAACCCCGGGGCTTCCATGCTCGTGCTGGGCGGCACGCATCCGAATGAACCCTCGGGCCACATGGCGGCCATCCTCCTGATTGAAAACGCGGTCATGACATCCGGCACCCTCTATGTCATCCCCCGCGCCAATGCCTCCGGCTTTACCCACAACGACCCGCAGGAAGGCGCGCCGCAGAGCTTTACCATCCAGACCCCGAACGGACCGCGGGTATTCCGCTACGGCTCACGGGCGACCAACCCGGTTCATCAGTGGCCTGACCCCAACGTCTACATCCACGCTTCAAGCGGCCAGAGCCTTTCCGGTTCTGAAACGCGCAACCGGAACCGCGGATACCCCGGGCGTGAAAACGGCACCCTGACCGAGCGAGTCTGCTATGGCATCGTTCAGCTCATTAAAAAGGAAAAGGTGACAATCACGGTGGATCTGCATGAAGCTTCGCCTGAATACCCGGTCATCAACGCGATTGTCGCGCATCCCAAGGCCATGGGCCTGGCATCTGAAACCGTTCTCGGCCTCGAAATGCAGAACATCACGATCGGACTCGAACCCTCGCCGGTCAATTTGCGCGGACTATCGCACCGCGAGTTGGGCGATTTTACCGATACCCTGCCAGTCCTGATGGAGACCGCCAACGCCTCGCAGGGCCGTCTCCGCGGCCGCACTGATGAAGCGCTGGTGCTGACGGGCAAAGACAAATGGTACGTAAAGGCGCAGAAACTGGGCAGGCTCTATGTTCCCTATGACGAAAACGGACATCCGCTCGAAGAACGCACAGGCCGCCACCTTGCCGGCATCACAGAGCTCGCCTTCTCCTGGACGCTCGAAAATCCGGATTCCGCCCTTGAATTCACCGGTGTGCCGGCTTATGCTGAATTACAGGAAAAGGGCCTGGGAGCGTTTTTGCGCCCGCTGCCTTGATGTTTTCTGAAGCTCTTTAAGGAGGAGCGACAATGAACCATCGTGCCTGGAAAGGGCTGTTCGCGGCCCTGTTGCTCATCGCGCTGCCGCTCATCGCGAGCGCTCAGCCTGAAATCAGTGTCAAACAGGACATCGCGGTTTTCAGCCTTGGGTATTACGGCTGGAACATCCCTGTTCAGGCGCTGGGTTCCATAGACTTGGAAATCCAGAAGGTTTTTTCAGACCTCGGAAGGTTCAGCATTCTCGGAGTCAGCCAACGCCTTTCCTCTGGCGGCCTCGAGCAGTTTATTGCAACGATAAAGCAGGCCAAGCAAGCCAACTTTGTCATGCCGGAAAAATATATTTTCGGGGAAGCCTTCCTGACCCAGGCCGAATTCAACAAGCTGGTCGGCGCCTTTGTTGTCGTCATCCCGGTGGTAACCGAATTCAATTCGTTCTACAACACGAAAAACCTTCAATATGAAACAACGATTAAAACTGGGTTTACCTTTATCGATGTATCGGAAGGCGGCACGGTCATAGCGATAAAAACCATTCAGACCAGCGGCTCTGATAAAAACAACCAGCAGAAATCCATCAGCTCGGCCATCGCTTCCATTCCGGGCCAGCTTCAGTTCGAAGTGCGCTCGATTCCGCAGTTCCAGATCAAGACCCGGGTTCTGGCGGTCCAGGGTTCAACGATCCGCATTCAGATGGGCTCGAATATGGGCATCATGAAGGGCGATGAGTATGCGAT
>JAJTBL010000070.1 GCA_021286925.1 Spirochaetia bacterium
AGATGGAAACGGCTGAGTTGTATACCCTTGCCGCAAAATATGGTGTTGAAGCACTTTCGATTCTGACTGTTTCCGATCATCTCGTGACCGGTGAAGCGACCAGCGCTGAAGAAAGACAGCTCACCTTCAAGGCAATGTTGGAAACAGCTCTCGCTGGCATAATAAAATAGCCAATCTCATCATACAACGGCCGATTCCCGCAATGCTTTCTGACAGCACGTTCAGCAAGCATTGCGGAAAACCCTTGGTTCGTTGCAGCCTTTATCAGGACTGCTCGCCCCTGTTTTCTTCCTGAATGCTTTCCTTGACAGCCAGCAGGTTCTCCCGCATTTTTTCAAGCTGGGCATACATGTCATCCCGAACTTTCACCAGATGCGCCCGGAATTCCTCGGCATATCGAGCCTCTTCAGCACGCCGCTGAGCCTTCGCCTCCTCCTGAATAGAAGAAAGTGTTTTGCCCATATCAGTCAGCCAGGCATCCAGCTTCTGGTAAGTCTGCGCCTTGCGATTTTCAAGATCGGCGAGCATCGCATCCTCAAAACCTTCCAGCTTGCCACGAGCGTTCATGTAGGCCTGTTCTTTCAAAGCGACAATCTGATTCTGAAGGCTTTCAATTTCCTTGGTAATCGACGTCGTTTCCTTTAAAACATCGGCTTCAAATCTGGCGCGATGCTCTTCGAAAGCCTGCCCGAACGAAGCAAAATCCTCCTCAACCCGATTCTCTGTTTCTTTCATCGCGGTAAGCAGAGCATCTTGCAGTGAATCGAGCTTTTTCAGATTTTCTTCCAGCCGAGCCTCCGAAGCCTTCGATTTGCTTTCAAAAGCCTCAGCTGCGCTGACCGCCTCGCTGGAGAGTGCGGCGGCGAGAGCCTGTGCCTTGACGATTTTTTCGTTCAAATCAGCAATCGTTGCGGCAGATTTTTCTTCAAAAGAAGCCTGTGCAGCCGCAGTCTTGTGCGCAAAATCCTCGAGCAATGCCGCTGACTCCTGCTCCCAGGCAAGCTTGAAATTCGCGACACTTTCGCGCAGAGATTTTGCCTCGGACGCGACACCGTTCGCCAGCTCTTCCATCCTGCCCTCAACACTGCTCCGCAATTCCTCAAGCCGACCGTTCAGATTTGCCGTCAGCATGCTGAAGGCTTCATCTTCAATGGAAGAAGCCCGTTCGCGGGCAACCGTCAAAGCCTTTTCAAGCTCCTCATCCACAAGAGCCCGGGCTGAGACCGCCTTGCTGTAGGCTTCCATGGCTTCCTTCTTAACTGCCGACAGCTCCTGCGATGTGGAGGCCAGCTCATCATGCAATTCAGCCAGAATATCGTCGCGGAATGCATCCACCGTCTTCTTCGCATCCTGGGCAAAAGCCTCCCGCAGCAACGGCATCTCACGTTCCAGGGCACTCAGGCTCTTTTTCGCCAGATCCAGCTTCTTGTTGACCGACTCCGCGAAAACCTCGTCGTCGTGGATCCGGGCAAGATTCTGGTCCACCCGCTCCGTCATCTTCATCAAACCGCTCAGGACTTCGTCATATTGCTTGAAACGCTCCGCAATTTCGCCGATGGACTCAGCCTTTTCAGCCACCGCAGCCTCAGCCTCCTTGAGCTTCTCAAGTGCAAGCCGCGCGGCTTTCTGGTGAACATCGAGTTCGATTCCATAATGCTTCAGTTCATCAGCGCGCGAAGAAACATAGTCGCCCAGCTCGATCTGCAGTTTTTCAGAATACTTCTTCACTTTTTCAAGCGAACGATTATTCGACGTCAATTTGTGATAAACGAAAAAAAAGACAAGCACGATACCAAGCGTTATCGCATTCCCGGCTGAAAAAAGCATCGGACACTCCTGGACCCATATTTTTGAAAACAGAGACTCATCAAAAGCCAGACGGCCTCTGAAATTGCTCGATACAGTATAAATCATATGCTTGCAATGGGAAAGAACAATCAGCCCAAACCGCGGATTTTTCTGCAGGATATCGAATTCGGCTCCGCTACTTGACAAAGCCCGCTAATTCAGTAGAATCAGAACTCCGATTGAAGGGAGGTGATTACTATTCGGCAGATTCAGGTAGAAGACGGTGAACCGCTCGAGAAAGCGATAAAGCGCTTCAAGAGAATGGTTGAGAAGGAAGGCATTATCCGCGAGTGGAAAAAGCGCGAATATTTCGAAAAGCCCTCCGCTATCAAAAACCGCGAAAAGAAGGCCCTCGCCCGCAAACTCATGAAGAAGACCAGAAAGACACACGATTCAAAAGGCGGGTACTAAAAAAACCGTTTTCTGTTTTACATCGAGTTATCAGCTTCGGGCCTGCTTTCGGAACCACCGGAAGCAGGCCTTTTTGTTGTCCGTGACCTTGCACGATATCGCGCTCTTTGCTACTCTGATGCGGTGAAAATAAACGCCGCAACGCCGGAGCGATTCATGAAAAACCTTTTCAGAGCACCTTTCTTAACTCTTGTAACAGCCATCATGCTTTTTTCAGCCTGTTCACCAGCAAAAACCTCATCCCAGGATTTGAACAAACCCAATCCGACCCTAAAAACTGTCATACTCAAAGTCAACAACATTGACATCACCGCGGAGGTCGCAAGGACCGAACTCGAAAGGAACCGCGGCCTCATGTTCAGAAAAAGCCTGCCGGAGGGCAAAGGCATGCTTTTCGTGTTCGATTATGACCAGAAAGTGGCCTTCTGGATGAAGAACACCTCCTTGCCGCTGTCGGTCGCCTATATCGCGTCGGACGGAACCATAACCCAGATCCTGGATCTGGTGCCGTTCTCCGAAGAACCCCGACCGTCAATGCGAAGCGTGCGCTATGCGCTTGAAGTCCCCCAGGGATGGTTTGCCAAAATGAATATCAAGCCGGGAGATGTCATCAGCATTCCGGCGCTGAAATAGCTTTTGACCAAATCTGCCAAACGGCAGTATTTTTGTGTTTGATGTCGAATATTGGCGTCCGCGTTTTGTGCTGCACATTGAAGCAAAGCACCGCGATACGCCATGAATCGCCGCTGTGCCTGGCGCTCTGAACGCCCTGTGCACGAAAAACCGCGCAGAACTGCGCACCAAAGTCGAATTGGAGAATACAATGCTTGAAGTAGTAACCTACGGCAACGAAATACTCGAACAAAAAGCGGAACCTGTCACTGAATTCGATGAGCAGCTCGCTGAAACCATCGCGCAGATGTTTGAGGCGATGAAACGCGACCACGGCATCGGCCTCGCCGCGCCGCAGGTGGCGCTCAAAAAGCGGCTTTTCATCACGGATGTGGAAGGCGATAAAAGGCGCGTCTTCATCAACCCCGAAATTATCATGACGAGTCCCGAACTCAGCGAGTACGAGGAAGGTTGCCTCTCTTTCCCCGGCCTGTATTTTGTTGTAAAGCGGCCAGCTTCCGTCACCATCCAAGCTTACAATGAAAAAGGCAAGCCCTTCACCTTGGATGCCGACGGGTTGCTCGCCCGAGTCATCCAGCACGAGTACGATCATCTGGAAGGCAAGCTCTTTATTGACCGGATCCCACCCATGCGCCGCGAACGGGCTCTGCTCCATTACCGCCGCCTGGTGAAGATGTAGGGGGAAGACGCGCAATGCGAGTTCTTTTCGCAGGAAGCCCCGCAATTGCCATTCCCGCCATGATGGCGATTGCTGCGCATCATCAGCTGACAGCTGTCCTGACCAATCCCCCCTCTGAACAGGGCAGAGGTGGCACGGGGAAAAACCGCGGCCCCCTGCCGACAGAGGTTGCGCAGGCCGCGAAAGAAGCCTTCGGAGCATCCGTTCCTGTCATCGAGCCAGAAAAACTCGATGCCGCAGTCCGTGAACTGATTGCTTCATTCCAGCCTGACATTCTCGTCTCGTTTGCCTATGGCAAGATATTCGGACCGAAATTTCTGGCCCTCTTCCCCCGGGGCGGACTGAACATCCACCCAAGCCTTCTGCCCCGTCACCGCGGCAGTTCCCCCATCCAGCAAGCCATCCTGGACCGAGATACGGAAACCGGCGTCTGCGTGCAGGCGCTCGCGCCAGAAATGGACACAGGGGATTTGTATCTGGTTGAAAGAATTCCGCTCAGCCTGCGGGAAACCGCCGCAAGCCTTTCGGAAACCTGCGCCAGCTTCGGCGCCAGGATGATCGTCGATGTCCTTGCGTCGCTGGAAGCAGGGACGGCACATCCAACACCGCAGATCGGCGAGGCGAGCTATTGCCGGAAAATCAGCAAGGAAGACGGCCTTCTCGACTGGACACGTGATTGCTTGACGCTGGATGCGCGGATTCGCGCCTTCGACCCCTGGCCGGGCACCTACACCTTTCTTGCGGGCCAGCGTCTCAACATCCTTGAGGCCATGCCCCTGCCCGATATCAGGTTGCCCAATTCAGTCCCAGGCACTATAATTGGACTGGACAAAGCCAAAGGCATCATTGTTGCCGCAGGGCAGGGTGCCCTCGCGCTGAGAAGGCTGCAGTTCGCCACTCGCAAAGCTTTGTCTTACAAGGAATTCGCGAACGGAGTCCGAAACCTTGAAGGAAGCGTGCTTACCAGCTAGCTCCAGAATACTCTCGGACTGCCTTTCAAAAGGAATATGACGTCATGGATAAAAAAAAACATACCGCGGGACAATGGTTTAAAAAAAGATTTGACTTTTCAGACTGGACCCAAGAACAGAAAAAAACCTTTGTCAGCTTTTCGATACTTCTCACCCTGCTGCTCATCACGGCCGCAGTCATCAGCTTTTTTCTCGTCCTGCGCGGAAACGAAAAAGTCCTGGTGCCCGATGTCCGGAACATGGAAATAACCGATGCGCTCATCCAGCTCCAGGAGCGGGAACTGTATCCGAGAATATCCCTGCGCTTTACGGATAATCCCTTGGATAAAAACACAATACTCGAACAAAACCCGGTCCCCGGAACCATAGTCAAAGCTGGCCGCCGAATCAAACTGACCGTGAGCAAAGGCGCTGTTCTGGATAAAATCGAAAATTACGTCGGCCAGGATATCGAAGCGGTCAAACTCCACCTGCAGTCGCTCTTCGCCGCATCGCGGCCCCTGGTGACCATCCGCGAGCCTGTGCTCTACGTCTATGACGACAAGCCGGCAGGAACCATCCTGGAACAAAAACCGCTCCCCGGAACGGAAATTTCCGGTCCTGCCGTTCTGGATCTGGTGGTTTCCAAGGGGCCGGAAACCAAAAGTGCGGAAGTGCCTGATTTTATTGGAAAGACAATATCCGATGCCGTCGCTGCAGCGGAAACATCCCCCTTTGTCATCGACTTTTCGATGCGTAAGGCAAAACCAGGCGAGCCGCTGGGCGTCGCCGTGGAACAGAGCCTGAAAGCCGGCAGTCAGAGCAAGCTGACAGAGCGGATCAAGGTGGTTATTTCGGCTCCCGAACCCGTCAAAGGCATCGTCAATGGCATCTACGTCTACCCCTTGCCCGAATACCCCTATCCAGTCCCTGTCAAGCTTGACGCGATAAAACCGCAGGGCCAGCGTGTTACCATCGGAAGCTTCAAACATCCGGGCGGCAATTTCAGCGTTCCCTTCTCACTGCCTGCCGGAAGCTCGCTGATTCTGACCGCCCTGAACAAGGAAATGGCCAAATCGGAGGTGCCGGCGCAATGACCACATATTCAGAAAATGGCGAACTTCCTGTAGAAATTGTACATCTCTACGTCTATGATATCGGCCGTTCCGTGGACCTCAAAAAAGCAGCCTCTCTGATACCGGCATACCCTGATATCGGCTTCGGAAAACGCCGAGACACGCCCGCATCGCTCACCCTGCCGCGCCCGCTCATCCTTACCTTGAATACCGATGAATGCGACGCCGGATGTTTTGAAAAGTTTACCGCACAGGCTAAAATCTATGACGATGGTGCCATAACCCTCGTTGTCCGCTTCAAGACCATTTCAACCTTCAAGGATCTGGCCTCCAAATCGAATATCCCCATCCGCGACCTGAGCAATGCCGACTCGATCGAGCAATTCGCGGATTCATCCTTCCATATGGTGGTCGACGCGATAAAATCAGCCGTTTCCGGCTTGAAAGTCGATGATGCCAATGACCGGGAATCCTATACCGCTTTCTGCATCCTTGAGTGCCCGGGCGGCGACCCGATCGCCTTTCTCGACGAAAACCGCGAAACCGCCGCCGCGCTTCTCGCCGGAGAAAATCCGGGCGTTTTGCATGAGTCCCAGATTGCGCAGGTTTTACGCAAACCCTTCAGCTACCGCAAAGACGACCTTGCGGTTTTCGACATGGACCGATGCATCATCATCGACCCGGCGCGGGATTATGAAGACCTCCTCCTCATTATTGAGCACGCCAACTACCGGCTCATCGAATTGCGGACCCTGGACAAACTGCTGGACACCTGGCTGGATGAAGCCGAAAAGGATATCCGGAAAATTTACCTGACTGGCGGAAAACCCAAATACGGCGAACGAGCCTTGCGAATGAAACTCGCGCGCCTCCAGACCCTTCGATTTGACGCGCTGTTTACCCTGGAAAACCTGGATAATTCGTCAAAAATTATCGGTGATTACTTCCTCGGCATGATTTATGACCGGCTGTGCGAAATATTCAACACCGAAGGCTGGAAAATATCCGTCGAACGCCGGCTCGGCGCTCTGCAGGATGTCTATGAACTCATCAAGAATGACACTGGCGAACGGAGAATGCTGACCCTTGAAATGGTCTTTATTCTGGTCTGCATCGTCCTCCCTGTCATTCAAATCATTCAAGTCATGGTGTCAGGCTGATGAGAAGCGATATTCCTTTTTCGTCTGGGTGGAAATTCATTGACGCGCCGCTGGATCCGCGGTGGCTTGCGCAGAACGATTTGCCCTTCCCGCTCGTGCAGGATGGCAGCTGGCAGTCGGTCGATATTCCCCATTCGATCCAGGAACTGCCGTTAAATCATTTTGATGAAAAGATTTATCAGAAAACAGCGACCTACTTCAGGGAATTTGCAGGACCCGCGCTGGAAGACGGCGAAAAAGCCCTGCTCGAATTCGATGGTGTCTCGGTTGCCTGCAAGGTCTGGCTGAACGGAGCGGAGGCGGGCGTCCACACCGGCCCCTATACGCCCTTTTCCTGCGACATTACGCGCCTTGTCCGCCAGGGGAAGCCGAACCACCTGTTTGTCGAAGTCAGCGCGGAGGAAAATCCCGAGGTGCCGCCCTTTGGCGGCGTGGTGGATTACCTTGTCTATGGCGGCATCTATCGCGCGGTCAACCTTCGTATTCGTCCTTCAGATCGAATCATATCGGTATTCGCCGATTCAAAGGTCGAATTCCTGGGTGCCAGCGCCGCAGACACTCGCTTTTCAGCGCCGTCCGCTCTGGCCCGCCTGAACATCGAAGCACAGCTTGAACGCGGCGGAGCGGGGCGGCCGCTGACCCTCTTCGCCATGCTGAAAAAAAATGGAAATTTCATCGCCCAGGCGGTCAGCCAGATTGAAGACCCCGGACAAACCAGCATCAGCCTCGCATTTCCTGAAATTTCGCCCGTTATACTCTGGGATATCGGCCACCCCGAATTGTACGACCTTGAAGTCAGCCTTATCAGAGACGGCGAATCCATCGATACATCCTGGCACAGGATTGGATTCAGAAAGGCGGAATTCACCCCGGAAGGGTTTTTCCTCAACGGCAAACGCCTGTTCCTGCGCGGGCTCAACCGCCACCAGTCCTGGCCCTATGCCGGCTATGCCATGGGACCCGGCCCCCAGCGCGAGGACGCCCGGATTCTGAAAGAGGAATTCGGCGCAACCATTGTCCGCACCAGCCACTATCCGCAGTCGCCGCATTTTCTGGATGAATGCGACAGGCTCGGGCTTCTCGTTTTTGCCGAACTGCCCGGCTGGCAGCATGTCGGTCAGGCGGATTGGAAGGAGCACGCGCTCGCGGATCTGGAAACCATGATTATACGGGACAGAAACCACCCATCCATCATTCTCTGGGGTGTCCG
>JAJTBL010000071.1 GCA_021286925.1 Spirochaetia bacterium
TCCCTGACGCCTCGTTTGGTCTCCGGCTCCCATGGTCTGAATCGAGTTCCGGCAGGGAAGACCAGGACAATTCTGCCCTGTTCCTTCACCTCATTCAGTGCCTTCATCGCCGCTCTGTTGATAGACAGGCTTCTGCGAACTTCATGGTACAGCTTGTTGGGATCCTTGTAATTTTTCTTGATGATCTCAAGCGAACGGCTCGGGTAGATAATAATTCGCGAGTACGCCTGCGCGAATGCATGAACAGCTGGATTCGACTCACTCAATTTGATACCAGCGATGGAGATGATACGATCGGCGATTTTTTCCCCTGCCGCACCATTCTGCCGCAGGAGATAATGGAAGGCTGGCAGATCGAAATTGGAATAATGCTCCGCAAGAATGAGACAGGGCTCACCCTGTTCGGATAATTTCTGCAAAGCCTGCAGATTTTCAAACCCGGCAAGACAGGAACCGGGAAGCAGGTGGTCGGTGATGATCCTATCGATATAGGGCAGAAGTTCCTTGTTGCCCTCCTGCAAAACATCTTTTTCAGAAATACCTGACTGCTGACCCAGATGCGACATCATCTCGGTTATAAGCTGTTTATATCGATCACGGATAGAATCCATCGCGTTCTCCATCTTGAAGGGCTGACAATTGAACCACTTTCAAAACTCGCTGAATTTTGAAAGACCAACCGTTACTATAGGCACCAATCCTCTCGAATGTCAATTTACCCTGCGGCCGAGCGTCTTTGATAAAAAGTCCGAAAGAGATTTTGGAGATTTTTTCTATACTGGAAATACCATCGGCATGATTTATGCAACTAGAGATTTTGGAGAAAAATATTACATGATATTCTAAAAATTTCTAGCAATTTACATGATTTTCATGATTGACACAGCCCTTTTCCCTCCGCTTATCGGCACTCCAAATGTATACTTTAAGTAGATTGAGAAGAGGAGGTAAGCGATGAAAAGCCAGACAAAGCGGATCGTGCTCGCAGTGCTGATGACCATTGTCTGTGCAAGCGTTTTTGCGCAGAATTCACCGCGAAGCACCTCCGCCACCATTCAGATTGTCGCCATTGTCCCGAGCATCTTAAAACTGAACCTTGACTTTGCCAATTCTTCGACAGCGACATTGCTTGGGTATCTTCGTTCAGACGGAACAACAAGCCCGATGCCGGTCAGCAAGGGAAATCAGTTTGAAATTAAACCTAATGCTACTGTCGAGCTCGGCAATGCACGGCTTTTTTCTAATGTCCCCGGTTCCTATACCATTATTGCCTACTCTGCAAACGGCGGAACGCTTAAGAACAGCTATGGAATGACTGCTGATGGGATTCCATACTCCCTGATCCTTGGATCGATGCAGGCGACTCCTCAGGGCGGTGCTTTCCGGTTTACCGCATCTGGAAAATCGACCAGAGATGGAACAGAACTGAAAGTTGCGCTCGCTCTTGGTTCGGTTCCTGCCAACGCTCCAGCAGGCTTCTACGCTGATCAGCTCATGTTCTCGGTTTCAGCCAACTGAGGAGTAAATCGAAAATGCAAGATCTCGGAAGCAGACCTTACCTGCGTGCTGGTGTCATGCTGACACTGGCTTTTTTTGTTTTCCTTTATTCGTCCTGTACAAATATCACCATGCAGAATTATGATGAAACCATGGACGCTGAAATGGCGGCTGAGAAACTTGCACTCAGCGTCAAGCCTTCCTATATCGCCAATTTTTCAGGAATCGATTGGATAGTCCGGCGGAATTCAACCCCGGAGGGACCGCAGAATAATGTATTCGCGGGGAAAGGTGTTGCGGTATCATTCAATAAGGACCGGTCGGTTACGCTGAAAGTAGCGCAGAAAAACGGGACCTGGTATGGCTCCGAGCTGTACATGACCCGGGGACTGGGTTATGGAACCTATATCTTTCAATTAAATGAATCCCCTTTCGAGCTGGACCCGAATATCGTACTCGGCCTTTTTACGTACTCGCCGAGTGAGGCGTATTATCATCGTGAGATCGATATCGAATTTTCAGCCTGGGGCGTTTCAGGGGCTCCTGTCAAAGGTCAATTTGTCGTCCAACCATATTACCAGCGCGGCAATATGAAAACTTTTGCAGACAATCACCTGTCAGGACCGGTTTCCTGCGCTTTTACCTGGACTGCAAAAGCGGTCAGCTTTTTAGCCTGGTCCGGTCACGGACCCATGCCAGCCCCGGGGGATCCGTCAGTTATCGCTTCAGGGACATTCCGAAATAGTGCCAGAATACCGAAGCCTGGCGATGAAGCTGTGCACCTGAATCTTTATCTTGCGCATGGATCGGTGCCCCCAGCAGGGACCGGCCGGCTCGATATAACGGTCAAAAGTTTTACATTCTTCGCCGAAAACCCAATGACTTCATTGTAAAGCCGCCTGAAATTCGTTTCGACATAAAGAAGGCTAAAAGTCCCAACATCAGTGATGCGAGAAAGAAGATAGCGGGATACCCGATAAGGTTGGCAGCGAGGGCTCCGAAGGCTGGTCCCAAAGCATTGCCGCCAGCTGAAATCGATGAGGAAATGCCGAAAACTGCTCCCTGATGCTCCTTGGACGTTTGCTGTGCAATAAGAGCGTTCGCGCTTGGCATGGTACCGCCCAGGAAAAAGCCGGTAAAAAAGCGCAGAACCAGCAGTTGGTAGGGCGTAACCGCAAAACCCTGGGGAAGATAAAATAGAAATGAGCCGGCGATGCAGATCAGCAAAGCTCTGCCATATCCGATTCGATTTGAAACCTTACCTGCGATCAAGGCGCCGAGCGCGCCAGCAATCGAGGCAATGCCGATAATCAACCCAGACAGTGAACCAGTCCCGCGGAAAGCCTCGGTCATATGGAGGACAACGAGGGGAATTATCGGACTGACAACCGCGTTCGCGAATTGAATCGTGAAAATGAGAGCAAGCAGCGCTTTCAGCGAGGTGTTTCCGCGCAAAACAGAAAAGTCCGGAACGGCGTTTTTCAGCAGAGAGCCAGTCTTGTTTTCTGGAACGAAATCCTCTGCGACAAATTTAATGACCAGAAAAGCCGACAGGGCGAGCAGGACAGATGTGGCGAGAAAATTGATCCTTGAACCAGCCAGATCGGTGATGACGCCGCCAAAAAGCGGACCGATTGAATTGCCGATGAATACCGACATCTGCATGAGGCCGAGATAGTAGCCAGCCTCTGCTGCCGGGACCAGCGAAGCGGTCAGAACCGTCGCGGCAGCGACAGTCCCGGTAACACAACCTTGCAGAATTTTCAGCACGAGAACCTGCCAGGGTGCATTTGCCAGCGCGAGGAGGCCCATGATCACAGCTCCGCCGATCATGGCTCGCAGCAGCATCAGTTTGCGGCCGTAATGGTCGGCGAGCGCCCCCCAGATTGGGGCGAACACTGCGAGAGCCAGACTTGATAGTCCGTTGATTGCGCCAGTCCACCAATTGAGCCCTGCCGCGTCCTGAACGCCCAGTTCCCTAAGAAAGAGCGGTATCATTGGATTGGAGGTGGAAAAGCCCATGATCGCGAGCAGTTCAGCGATCATCAAGGCATTGAAAGATTTTTTCCAATTTTGCATAGGTCCGGAAAATCATGATATCCAACTTGGCTTGTTTATGCAATGAATTTGAAAACCATGCAGCATGAACCGGTGCAGGGAAACGCCGCAATTGGCAATGCACGCTAAAGTTGCTATATTTGATTTGCTGCATGAAAAAGTTCTTGCAAAGAGGGGGTATTTTCAATGAAAACTGAGATTGTTTCGCGATGGAAAGGCGACATGGCTTTTGAGGCTGATGTCAATGGTCATCCTGTTCTTATGGATGCAGATGAAGCTGTGGGAGGCCATGATTTAGGTCCGCGCCCCAAAGCCTTGTTTCTTGCCAGTTTGACTGGCTGTTCAGGCATGGATGTTATTTCGATATTGAAAAAAATGCGCGAACCCTGCACCTGGTTCGAAATGCGGGTTGAAGGCGTAACCGCGGAAGAACATCCCAAAAAATATACGCAGGTAAAACTTGTCTATCGTTTTAAGAAAAGCGACAACCTGAATCCCGATAATGTTCGGAAAGCCTGCCAGCTTTCGCAGGACAAGTATTGCGGTGTCAGCGCCAATATCAAGGATTCTGCGGACTTGCTTTGGGATGTGGAATTCGTCTGATCGATAGATGCCGAGCTATGCCCTGTCTGAGCACATGGACGGGGCTGGTGCCTGATTACAAGGCAGCCGATTTTGAAATGAGCCCAAAGGTCTTGAAATTTTCTCCTGCTTACACTATAGTTCAGCAAGGTAGCTGATTTTCTAATAAATGGGAATAAACCGCAATTTTTTCTTACAATCCCCGACAGTTCAACGTTGCTGCCAACTACAGCATTTGTTTTACCACCAAGCGCCGAGATGCGCTATATTATTTATTATGAGGTAAGTATTCGATATGTCCACAGACATTCACAAAATGCGAAACATTGGAATTTCCGCGCACATCGACTCCGGAAAAACCACACTCTCAGAACGTATCCTTTTTTATTGCAGGAAAATCCACTCGATTCATGAAGTCCGCGGAAAAGATGGAGCTGGCGCAACCATGGATTCCATGGATTTGGAACGCGAACGCGGTATCACGATTCAGTCGGCTGCGACCAATGTTACCTGGAAAGACTATACCATCAACCTGATCGACACGCCGGGACACGTTGATTTCACGATTGAAGTCGAGCGGTCGCTCCGCGTTCTGGACGGCGCCATTCTGGTACTCTGCGCTGTTGCGGGTGTTCAGTCTCAGTCAATTACCGTTGACCGCCAGCTCAAGCGCTACCATGTCCCCCGGCTTGCCTTTGTCAACAAGTGCGATAGAACCGGTGCCAATCCTTTCAAGGTCAAGGCGCAGCTGCAGGAAAAACTCGGTCTGAACCCTGCATTTGTCACTATCCCCATCGGGCTTGAAGACAAGCTGGAAGGTGTCATCGACCTGATTGACATGCGCGCTGTCTATTTTGACGGACCGAATGGCGAAGAATTGCGCTATGCTGAAATTCCTGCGCATCTCCAGGCGGATGCCGAAAAATACCGCGAAGAGCTGGTTGAATCGGCTTCCATGTTCTCAGATGAACTCGCTGAAGCATATTTTGAGGGCAATGTCAGCAAGGAACTGCTGGTCGCCGCTATCCGCAAAGGCTGCATCGCTGAGCAGTTTGTTCCGGTTTTTGTCGGATCGGCCTATAAGAACAAAGGTGTTCAGCTGCTTTTGGACGGTGTCGCCAGCTATCTGCCGGACCCCACCGAAGTCAGAAATGTGGCACTCGATCTCAATGATTCTGAAAAAGAAGTGGAACTGGTGGCGGATCCGAACGCCAAGACGGTCGCGCTTGGGTTTAAGCTCGAAGACGGGCAGTACGGCCAGCTTACCTATGTCCGCATTTACCAGGGTGAACTGAAAAAAGGCGACGAACTCCTGAATACCCGTGCGAGAAGGCGGTTTAAGGTTGGACGTCTGGTCAGAATGCATGCCAACTCCATGGAAGACATTTCAGAAGGCTCCTGCGGCGATATTGTTGCGCTTTTCGGTGTTGAATGCGCCTCAGGCGACACTTTCTGCCATCCTGATCTCAACTATGCCATGACCAGCATGTATGTCCCGGAACCAGTCATTTCCCTGGCAATCGAGCCAAAGGACAAGAAATCCTCAGACCAAATGGGCAAAGCGCTCAATCGCTTTACCAAAGAAGACCCGACCTTCCGCAGTTTTGTGGACCCCGAGTCGAATCAGACAATCATCCAGGGAATGGGCGAACTTCATCTCGAGGTCTATATCGAGCGAATGCGCCGCGAATACAAGTGCGAAGTGGAAGTTGGAAGACCGCAGGTTGCCTACCGTGAAACTATCACCCAGCGCGCCGATTTCAACTATACCCACAAGAAACAGACGGGCGGTTCCGGTCAGTATGGCCGTGTTGCCGGCTATATCGAACCGTGCGAAGAGCAGGTGTACGAGTTTGTCGACCAGGTGAAGGGCGGCGCGATTCCGTCAGAATATATCCCCTCCTGCGATAAGGGCTTTAAGGCTTCCATGCAGAAAGGCTCACTTATCGGCTTCCCGATTGTCAATGTCCGCTGTCTGGTGAACGACGGCCAGAGCCATCCGGTTGACTCTTCAGATATCGCCTTCCAGCTTGCAGCTATCGGTGCTTTCCGCGAAGCTTATGAGAAGGCAAAGCCGACCATTCTGGAGCCTATCATGAAAGTAGCCGTTGAAGGACCAAATGAATTCCAGGGTAACATCTTTGCTTCGCTCAACCAGCGGCGCGGTATCATTACCGCCAGCACCGAGGACGGCAGTTTCTGCCGTGTCGAAGCGGAAGTCCCGCTCGCTGAAATGTTCGGATACTCGACGGTTTTGCGCTCGCTGACCCAGGGGAAGGCCGAATTCACCATGGAGTTCGAAAAGTACGGCAAGGTGCCGACACAGATTGCTGAACAGCTTCGCAAGGACTACCTCGAGAAGCGCAAAAAGGAACAGCAGAAATAAGGGCCGGTTTGAATCGCCGAACGGTGCGATAAATGGCTTTGCGCAGGGCATTTATGCGTAAATGCATGCGGGTATGCCCGTGAAACTGCCGCGGCAGTTCAAAAAACTTCGATTTTTTAGAAATTTGTCGAGCCGCTTTCCTGAAAAAGCGGCTATACTAGAAGTGAGTATGCACAGAGAGTGCAATCTTACTACGGCATTCCGGACGGGTTCCGGAAGTGCGGCAAGGAGATTCCATGCTGAAAGAAGAGTTCATTAAAAAGAGCCCTGTACGGATACTTGAGCGATCGATTGAAGGCGGCCTGAAGCCGGGGAACATTGGCATAATTGCGAGCAAAAAGGGAATCGGAAAGACATCGGTGCTGGTTCAGATGGCGCTTGACAAGCTGATGCAGGGTGAAAAGGTCATCCATGTTTCATTCAATGCCCATACGAGCTATGTCATTTCCTGGTATGAAAATATTTTTACCGAAATTGCAAAGCGCAAAAATCTGGAAAACATTTCCGATCTGAAGGATCAGCTGGTCAGAAACCGGGTTATCATGAATTTTACCCAGGAAGGGGTCAGCGTCGATCAGATTATCCGGTCGCTCCGGGCATTGATTGTCGACGGTGCTTTTGAAGCCAAGACCATCATTGTTGATGGTTTCGATTTTTCACGCGCGACCGTTGAGCGTTTTGAAAAAGTGAAGCAGTTTATCCAGGAAATGAACCTGGAAGTCTGGTATTCCTGCACCCTTGGCGGCGAAGAGCCGATTTTCGATAAACACGGTACTCCGATTGTTCTTCGGGACATCATGCCAGTTGTGTCGGTGCTGATTGTTCTGGAACCCCTGCATGATTTTATCCATTTTAAAGTTGTCAAGGATCACGAGCGTGTCAATCCGCAGGATTTGAGTCTGAAACTCGATTCCCGCTCCTTGTTGATTGCTGAAAACTGATTTTCATGCCAAGCTCTGCATGCTGACGCAATAAGCCGCTCCGGTTGCTGGAGCGGCTTTTTTATTTTTATTTCGCTGGGATAAATTCGAAATTACGGATCATGACCGAGGTTCTGCCATTGCCTGCCGGACTTGAACAACCTTCGGCGAGGTACAGATTCATGTGCAGGTATTCCTGGCCTGGTTTGGGAATATGTTGCACATTCGTATAAGTCCATTGGGCAATGAGCGAAGGCGAGGCAGATTCAGGCTGAGGATCATGGCCTAGCCATGCTTTAAATTCGATACGGTCGGGAAGCCAGGTGAAAGCGTAGGAGGTCGGCCCTTCTTCGCGGGGCAGAGGGAAAATTTTATAATTGCCGTCAGTGGTATAGGGCTGGACTACAAACTGGCCCAGCACCGGA